>NZ_JAMQOQ010000004.1:300000-418581 GCF_031624635.1 Halogeometricum sp. S3BR5-2
TTCTCGCCTCTCTGACGCCGAGGCGACTGTTCAGAGCCAAATCAACTCTCGACAAAATATTCACGTAATGGAATAGAAAATCTAAGTGGTAGTTCAGTAGACACTGTCTTTCAGTTAATGTTATTATATTATCAGCTTCTTAGTTTTCCATGCGCCCCGTGAGGGCGATAGCATGGTCGGAATCCAAGGACGGCTTGGTGACGCCGAGCATCCCTCTCCGCATCCCTCCTTGTCTCTCACTGGCGAAGAACGGTGCGACAGGTACGCGGCGGACGGTCTCGGGGTCACGGTCCTCGCCCACGGACGGAGCCGAAACCGGACTCCCGGTTCGGCGGCCAACGGAACGACTCGCTGGTGGGTCGACGGTCGGATACACAGCGTCGAGACGCCTTCGGGGGGGCGGAGCGACGTCAGCGACGGCGGGCGCGCCTGCGCCGACCTGTTCGAGTCGGCCGGTCCGGCGGCCGCCGACCGCCTGAACGGGACGTTCGTCGCCGTGGGGTACGACGGCCGGGAGAACGAGGCGTACGTCGTGACCGATCGACTGGGCACGCGCCCCCTCTACTACGCCCGGACCGACGGCGGCCTCGTGTTCTCCACACACGTCCAGTCGCTCCCCGCCCACCCGGAGGTCGACGCCGACGTCGACCCCGACCTGCTGGCCGAATACTGCTCGCTCGAACGGACCGCGGGAGTGACCACTCCCCTTACCGGCGTGGAGTCGTTTCCCCCGTCGTCGGTGACGACGATAGACCTCGACACGCTCGAAACCCGGAGCGAGCGGTACTGGTCGCCGCACCACGACCCCGAGGACGCCTCGTTCGAGACGTTCGCGCGGCGGTACGCGGAGACGCTGGAGACGGTCATGCGGGAGCGACTCGTCCCCGGCCGGCGGTACGGCTTCCTCGTCAGCGGCGGCAGCGACTCCCGACTCCTCCTCGACATCGCCACGGACGTCCTCCCCCGCGAGGACATCGTCGTCTACCACCTCTCCGACTGGATGAGCGACGAGGCCCGCGCCGCCGAACGCGCCGCGCTGACCGAGGGCGTCGAGTTCCGCTGGCTTCGCCGCGGGGAGGGGCATCAGGAGCGGTTGCTGTCGGCGGCCGCCGAGACCATGAACTTTCAGGGGCGGGCCGAACAGGCCCACGCGCTCTCGCACGTCGACCGCCTGCGCGAGGAGGTCGACTGCCTCGTCACGGGCCTGTACGCGGACACGTTCTTCGAGGCGATGAACGTCGACCGACACGCGGTCGGTCTCGGACCGTTGGGGACGTTTCACTCGCTGACGGCGGTCCCCACCCGGTCGGTCGAGGACCACGTCGAGCGATACGGCGACTCGACGCCGGCCTACGTCGACACCGACCGCTCGCTCCGGGAGATTCTCCGAGAGCGCATCGACGTGCGCGAGGACGGCTCCGTCGTCGACCACGGCGTGTCGTTCCCCTCGCTGCGCGACCTCTCGCTGTACGGCGAGACGTACCCGCTCTGGACCGACGCCGACCAGTTCTACTGGAGCCTCGAACAGACGATGCCGCACTGGACGCCGTTCCTGGACGACCGTATGGTCGACCTCGCGGAGTCGGTCCCCGTGCGGTATCAGCTCAGACGGAAGCTCTCGAACGCCGCGCTCCGGCACCGCGAATCGCCGCTCGCGGCGTTCCCGCTGTCGTCGACGGGCGTCTCGCCGTCCCGCGGGTTCCTCGCGCAGTTCCTCGGCGCCCGCCTCACGGCGCTCGTCCGGCGGTTCTCCGACACCGGCGAACCCCCGCAGCCCTACTTCACGCACGAACCGTGGACGTACGTCCCGGGCGTGCTCGACCACCAGACGTTCGTCGCCGACGTGCTTCGGCGGCGGCAGTCCGACGTCAGGGACGCGCCGTTCCTCCGGTGGGACGGCGTCCTCGACTCGTTCCGGGCCCGACTCGACGGGGAGCGCGGCACTTCTGAACTGTACACACTGCTCTCGCTGCTCGAAATGCCGGTCTTCGAGGACCTCCGCTCGGAGCGCTCCGGCCCGAAGCGACCCGACGCCGCCCCGGCGGAGGACCCGACGTCGGTCCGCGGCGTCGACGGGAACGCGTGGGCGTCGAACCCGCGGCCGGGGCAGGACTGATGGCAGGGACGAACCTCGACGTGCTCCTCGTCGGTATCGACGCCGCCTGCCTCCCCGTCCTGCGTCGCTTGGAAGAGACCGAGTCGATACCGACGCTTTCCTCGCTCCTCGCGGACGGGACGAGCGGCCCGCTGGAATCGCAGCTCCCGCCGTGGACGCCCAGCGCGTGGCCCTCGCTGTACACGGGTACGAATCCCGGCAAACACGGCGCGTTCAGCTTCCTGGAGTACGACGGCTACGACTGGGACGTCGTGGACGCCGCGTCCGTGGCCGAACCGGCGCTGTGGGAAATTCTCGACGCCGAGGGCCTGTCGAGCGTCGTCGTCAACGTCCCGGTGACGCACCCGGCGGCGGACATCGACGGCGCGGTCGTTCCGGGGTTCGTCGGCCCCGAGGACCCGCGCTGCACCCCGCCGGGACTCCTCTCGAACCTCCGCGAGGAACTCGGCGGCTACCGCGTCTACGCGGACAACGAGTTCGCGGGCGACGCCCCGCGCGACGCCCGCGTCTCGGAGTACCGCGACCTCGTCCGTTCGCGCGGCGGGGCGTTCCGCTACCTCGCCGACCGCTTCGACCCGGACTTCGGCTTCCTGCAGTTCCAGCAGACCGACACCGTCTTCCACGACATGCCCGGCGACTTCGACGCCGTCCGCTCGGTGTACGAGGCCGTCGACGAGCAGGTGGCGGAGACGCTGGCGGCGACGGACCCGACCCACGTCGTCCTCGCCAGCGACCACGGGATGGGCGAGTTCGACCGACACGAGTTCCGCGTCAACGAGTTCCTCCGCGAGCACGGCTACGTGGAGACGACGCGGGACGAGGCGGGCATGCCGTCGTGGGTGCCGCTCTGGCGCGACTCGCTCGGCGGGGGCGACGACGCGGACGGCGGAAGCGACGGAGACGAACCCGACTCGGACGCCCCCGGCCTCGCGGAACGGGGCGTGGCCGCGCTGTCGGCTCTCGGCCTCTCGCCCGCCCGCGCCGCGGGCGCCCTCGAAGCGGTCGGCCTCCTCGGCGCGGCCCGGCGGTTCGCCCCCGAGGGCGTCGTCTCCGCGGCGGGCGTCTCCGAACGCGTCGACTTCGCCGAATCGACGGCGTACATGCGCCTCCCGGTCGAGCTCGGGATTCGGCTCAACGTCGCCGGCCGGGAACCCGAGGGCGTCGTCCCGCCCGACGAGTACGAGTCGGTCCGCGCGGACCTCGTCGACCTGCTCTCGGGGGTGACGACGCCGGACGGCGACCCGGTGTTCGAGCGCGTCGTCCCGCGCGAGGAGGTGTTCGACGGCCCGCACGTGGCGGACGCCGTCGACATCGTCACGGTTCCGGCGGGCTTCGAGAACTTCCCCGCCGCGCAACTGCGCGGCGACGTGTTCGGCGCGCCGGGGGAGCCGTGGAACCACAAACTTCACGGCGTCGTCGGCGTCAGCGGCCCCGACGTGCCGGAAAGAGAGACATCCGACGCGCACCTGCTCGACGTGGCGCCGACGGTGCTCTCGCTTCTCGGCGTCCCCCTCAGCGACCGGATGGAGGGGTCGCCGTTGGTCGGCGACCGACCGCCGACGCGGGCGTACGACCGCCCGGACCGCGAACAGACCGACGCCCCAGGCGAGGGCGTCGAAGCGCACCTCGCGAATCTCGGATACCTCGACTGATATGACACTCGACATCGAACCCGCGGACGAAGACGACTGGAACGAAATCGTAGACCGCTCCGAGGAGGCCTCCGTCTTTCACGGCGCCGAGGCCCTCTCGGTGGTCGAAGACCACGCCGGCGCCGAGGTGACGCGTCTCGTCGGCTACAACGGAAACGAACCCATCGGCGTCTTCCCCGTCTTCGAGTCGCGGACGGGGCCGTTCACGCTCGTCACCTCGCCGCCGAAGCTCCTTCACACGTTCCAACTCGGCCCCGCGATGGTCGGGATGGCGGGAATGAAGCGCCGCAAGTGCGAGCAGTATCGCCGCGAGTTCGTCACGGAGTGTCTGGCGTGGGTCGACGAGCATATCGACCCCGACTCGACGTTCGTCCGGACGACGCCGGAGTTCGGCGACATCAGACCGTTCGGCTGGAACGGCTTCGAGGCGACGCCGTTCTACACGTACGCGGTGGACCTCACGACCGACCGCGAGGACCTGATAACAGAGTTCAGCCGCGACGCGCGGAGCAACATCCGCAACGCCGAGGAGGACGAGTACACCGTCGAGGTGGGCGGCAAGGAGACGCTCCGGGAGACGTTCCGCGCGGTGGCGGACCGACACGACGAGACGGGCGCGCCGCTGAAAGTCGACCAGTCGTTCGTCGTCGACCTGTACGAGCGAACCCCCGAGGGTACCGTCCGACCCTACGCCTGCCGCGTCGACGGCGAGTTCGCCACCGGGATGATAACGCTCTGTTCGGACTCGACAGTCTACCGGTGGAAGGGCGGCGGCCGGAGCGACACCGGCCTGCAGGCGACGGACCTGCTCGACTGGCACATCATGTGCGACGCGATGGACCGCGGGCACGAGCGCTACGACCTCGTGGGCGCCAACATCCCCCGCATCTGCGATTACAAGGCCAAGTTCGCGCCCGACGTGCAGACGTACTACACGCTCGACCGGGCGAACAGACTGTTCTCGGCGTCCGCGGCGGTGAAGGGCGCTATCAGCCGGTAGCCGCCGCTCCGGCCGGACCGTACGCTTTTGACGCGATGCGGCGATGTTCCGACTATGCTCGACGACACCGTTGCTATCGTCACCGGCGGTTCGACCGGCATCGGGAAGGCCATCGCGGAGAAGTACCTGGAACACGGCGCGGACGTCGTCGTCTCGAACCGCTCCGAGGAGACGGGGCGGGAGACGGCCGAGGAACTCGGCTGCGAGTACGTCCGATGCGACGTCTCGGAGTACGACCAGGTGGAGGCGTTGGTCGAGGCCACCGTCGAGGAGTTCGGCCGCCTCGACACCGTCGTCAACAACGCCGGCATCGGCCACGCCGCCTCCCTCGAAGAGATGTCCGTCGAGGACTGGCAGCGGGTGCTCAGGGTCAACCTCGACGGCGTCATGTACGGGTCGAAGGCGGCGCTGCCGCACCTCAGGGAGACTGAGGGCTCCATCGTCAACGTCGCCTCCATCTACGGCCTCGTCGCCGGCCCCGGTGCGCCCGCCTACTCGGCGGCGAAGGGTGGTGTGGTGAATCTCATCCGCCAGATAGCCATCGACTACGCGTCCGCGAACGTCCGCGTCAACTGCATCTGTCCGGGGTTCGTCGAGACGCCGATGACCGACGACTACCTCGACCAGAACCAGTTCTACGAGTTCGTCCGCGGCGAGACGCCCCTCGGACGGGTGGCCCAACCAGAGGAGATTTCGGGTATCGCGGCGTTTCTCGCCTCCGACGAGGCGTCCTACATCACGGGCGCGAACATCCCCGTCGACGGCGGGTGGACGGCGCACTGACGCGTCCCCACCTCACAGCAGCGACGACAGCGAGAAGACGATGGAGCCGACGGAGACGACGCCCGCGACGACGGCGGCGCGGCGGAGCGTGAGGTTCCGCGCCTCGCGGATTCCGTACGCGAACAGGTAGCCGACCCAGAGGTAGCCGGCGACGTTCGCCGTCACTTGGAGCAAGACGACCCAGAGCGGCAACTGACCGTGCGTCGGGGTGATGCTCGGGAGGCCGCCGGTCAGGTAGAGGAACCATATCGCACCGGTCGCGACCGCACTCGCGAGCAGGTTCGGAAGCTGTCCCCATCCGACGTTCGCCGCCGTCCGCGCGAGCGACCCTGACCCGCCGAGCAGGCCGCTCAGGACGTAGACGACGGCCGTGAACAGCGCCCAGATTCCGGCCGCGCCGACCGCGCCGCCGAGGAGAACGGCGACCACGACCAGTCCGGCGGACGCGTCGCTCCCGACGGCCTGTTCGAAGAGGGGAACGCCGCTCGCGACGGAGACGACGCCGATGGCGTACACGACGGCGGCCGCGCCGAGCAGCGACGGCGTCCGCTCGGCGAAGAAGCGTTCGGGGTCGAACAGCGGAGTGGAGGGCATCGTCCGACGCGACGGTCTGCGCTCGAATAAGTTTACCTAGTGACATGAACGCGCGGCCCGTCAGCCGAGCCAGTCCCGCAGGACCGCGCCGAACCCGGCCGCACCGATGCCGAACGAGACGATGCCGCCGACGCCCGTCAGCGCCAGCGCACCGTTGAGACCCGCGGCGACCAACAGCGGTTTGGTCCAGCCGTTCTCGCGGCCGACGAGTCGGTCGGCGATGGCCAGGAAAGCGACGGCCGCGCCGACGGCCCAGACGACGTAGGCCACCAACCCGAGCGGGATGGCCAGGAGGACGCCGACGAGGGTGAATATCAACAGTACGGTAACGACCGCGACGGCGACGAGACAGAGCACACCGTAGAGGAACGACTCGACGGGTTCGTCGAGCACCGACGCCATCGTCCGCTCGACGTACTCGGGGACGACGGCGACCAGAATCGCGCCGACGACCAGCGTCGTCAGGAACGCGCCGACCGCTCCCCCGACGACGCCGAAGGCGGGGCCCACGTCGACGTTCACGTCCGTGCCGACCTGCGCGACCTGTGCGAGCGTCCGGCCGACAAGCGGGGAAAATCCGTTCATCGTCCGACCGCAGGACGTCCAGCTACGTATCCCTTGCTGACGCCGCGGTCTCCGAAATCGGGTGCCGCGGGAGAGGGCTGTCGGCTATCGCTCGCCCTCGAAGTCGTCCAGCCACCCGCTCACCATCTCCTGCAGGGCGCCGGTCGTGCTCCCGAGGTGGAGCAGTTGGTAGCCGTTCTCGGCCTTCTCGTTCACGTCGTCCATGCCGAACCCGAGTCCGCCGAGGGGGACGCCGGCGTCGACGGCGGCCGAACGGACCGTCTCGACGGCCTCCTCCACGTCGGGGTGGTCGAGTTCGCCGGGGTGGCCGTACGAGACGGAGAGGTCGAGGGGGCCGACGAACACGAAGCCCAACTCCGGCACGTCCAGAATCTCGTCGATGTTCTCGACGGCGGACTTCGTCTCGACGGTCGTCCCCACGAGCGTCTCGCGGTCCTCCGTGCCCACGTAGTCGTCCGCGAGTCCCCACCGGCGGGCGCGCGGCGCGGCCAGGCCCCGGTGGCCCGGTTCGCCGTCGTACTCGTACCGCGAGGACCGCACCGCCGCGCGGACCGTCTCCGCGTCCTCGACGCGCGGGATGAACACGTTGCGGACGCCCAAATCGAGCGCCTTCCGAACCGAGGTGGGTTCGGAGTCCGACAGTCGGACGAGCAGTTCCGTATCGGTGCGCTCCGCGGCCCGGAGCAGGTCCTCGACCGCCGGTCCGTGGTCGGGCGACGGCCCGCCGTGCTCGAAGTCGATCCAGACGAAGTCCGCCCCGAGTTCGCCGTAGAACTCCACCAGCGCGGGGCTGTAGGCGTTGTCGAGGACACCGAGTGCGACGGTTCCGTTCTCGAAGCGTTCCCGCAGTCCGTTGGTCGGTTGCTCGCCGCTCATAGCCCTCAGTTGTCACCTCGCTAGCTTAAGGGTAGTTGCCGACGGCGTGACTGTCCCCGATTCGAGAACCATCGGCCGATTCCGAGCCGCCGACCGACCGGACCGTTCGCGCCGCCAGACTTTTCACAAACCTGTTCGACGGAGTTCACGATGTTTGATGAACTAAATAATCGTTCGTCATCGAGGCTCCGCAGGCGGGAGTTCGTCGGCGGCATCACGTCGCTGGCGGCGGCCTCCGCGTTCTCGGTGGGCGTCTCCGAGTCGGCCGCGGCGCAGGTGGAGGAGGGGGACGACGAACCCGGCCAGACGCTCGCCTCGCCCGACGGGTCCGTCGAGGTAGCCGTGGACGTGACGGACGGCGTCCCGAGTTACTCGGTGTCGCGCGAGGGGACGACGGCACTCGAGGAGTCGACGCTCGGGTTCGAGTTCGAGAACCAGGCGCCGTTCCGGGACGGTATCGAGGTGACCGGAACCGAGCGCTTCAGCGTCGACGAGCGCTGGACGCCCGTCTGGGACCAGTACGACGAGATTCCGGAGCGATACGAGGAACTCCGAATCGGACTCCGAGAGACCGAGGAACCGAACCGGTCGCTGACGCTCGAACTGCGCGCGTTCGACGACGGCGTGGGCTTTCGGTACGTGTTCCCCGCCGAGAGCGGGTTCGGCGACTTCGCCATCGCCGCCGAGCGAACCGAGTTCGCCTTCGCGGACGACCACACGTCGTGGTGGATAGAGAACGACTTCAACAGCTACGAGTACGCCTACGAGGAGACGCCGCTGAGCGACATCGGCGACCTGAGTTCGTTCGGCGGGGCGCACACGCCGCTGACGACGAAAGCGTCCGAGGACCTCTACCTCAGCGTCCACGAGGCGAACCTCGTCGATTACGCGGCGATGGCCGTCGAACCGACGGCTGACGGCGGCGGGACGACGTTCGAGTCCGTCCTCGCGCCCCTCCCCGACGGGACGAAAGTGACCGCCTCCGTCCCCCACCGGACACCGTGGCGGACGGTGCAACTCGCCTCTCGGCCGGGCGAACTCGTGGAGTCGAACCTCGTGCTCAACCTGAACGAACCGTTCGACCCCGAACTGTTCCCGAAGGGCACCGACTGGATAGAGCCGGGGAAGTTCGTCGGCATCTGGTGGCTGATGATAACCGGCCGCGCGGACTGGGAGTATCAGGGGCCCGAAACGGGCAACCACGGCGCGCAGACCGGCCGGATGAAGCGCTACATGGACTTCGCCAGCGAGCACGGCATCCGAAGCGTCCTCGTGGAGGGATGGAACGAGGGGTGGGATAGCTACCCCGGCGAGGGGGACACGATGGACTTCGACGACCCGTACCCCGATTTCGACTGGGAGGGGGTGACCGACTACGGCCTGAACCTCGACCCGCCCGTGGAGATGACCGCGCACAACGAGACGGCGGGCAACGTCTCGAACTACGAGTCGCAACTGGAGAACTCCCCGAATCCGTTCGCCGACTACGAGGAGAAGGGGATTCGCTCCATCAAGACGGGGTACGTCGCGGACTCGGGCGTCACCATCGACGGCACGACGTACAACCACCACTGCCAACCGCTGGTGAACCACCACCACCTCGTCTACCGCGAGGCGGCGAAACACCGGCAGATGCTGGAGGTGCACGAACCCATCAAACCGACCGGCGAGCGGCGGACGTACCCGAACGTGATGACCCGCGAGGGGGTGCTCGGACAGGAGTACGACTCCTTCGGCTACGTCAGCCCCGACCACCACGTCACGTTCCCGTTCACGCGGATGCTCGGCGGCCCCGTCGAGTACACGCCCGGCATCTTCGACATGGACTCGGGGTCCGGCGGCATCGAGACGACGCGCGCGAAGCAACTAGCGATGTACCCGACGTATCTCAGCGGCCTGCAGATGGTCGCGGACCTGCCGAGTTCCTACCTCGCGGAGCAGGACGCCACACTCGGCGTCGGCGACGTGGCGCAGGCGGAGTTCGGCGACCGAGACGGCCTCTCGCGCGCCGCCCGGTGGGCGAACGCGCAGGGCGGCCGGTACGTCCCGTTCGACCCGAACGCGGCCGACTCGGGTGCGAGCGTCTCGTGGACCGTCGAGGGCGTCCCGGCGGCCGGTGAGTACGACGTACATCTCCGGTACGCCAGCGACGCCGAGGAGAACGCCGTCGACGCCGATACGCCGCGGACGGCCGTCGTCGCCGTCGGGGACTCCGCGACGCAGGTGACGCTCCCGCCGACCGAGTACTGGGACGAGTGGGCGACGACGACGGCGACGCTCTCGTTCGCCGAGGGCGACAACGACCTCTCCGTGACGCTCGGAGCGGACGACACCGGCGGGTTCAACCTCGACGCCGTCGCAGTCACCGAGTCGGGCGCGTCGATGCCGACGCCCGACGAGGACCCGACGCTCGGCCCGACGGTGCCCGAGTTCGAGTTCGTCGAGGACGTGCCCGCCGCCGGGTGGGACGACACGGAGGTGTTGGACGCCGAGATAGGCGAGTACACGCTCACGGCCCGGAAGAAGGACGAGGAGTGGTACGTCGGCGCGATGACCGGCGCGGACGGGCGCGCGCTTGACGTGCCCCTCGACTTCCTCGCGCCCGGCGAGAGCGGAAGCCGAGGCGACGGAGACGGGAACCGGAACGGGAACGGAAAGGGCGCCGGGAAGGCGCCGAGCGGACCGAAGTACGTCGCTGAGATGTACTCCGACGCGGCCGACGCCGCCTACGACTCGAACTTGGACGACGTTCGCGTCGACGAGTTCGTCGTCGACCCGAGCACGACGGTGCTGGCGTCGATGGTTGAATCGGGCGGGACCGCGCTCCGCCTCCGACCGCCGGAGGGCGGCGAGGTCGGCGACCTGCCGCGGTACGAGCGACCCGAACAGGACGTGGACGTCGCCGTCGACGCGGAGACGTTCGTCGAGTCGCCGTTCGTCACCGCCACCGGGTCGAACGCGGGCGATTACGTCGGCGGAACGACGGTCGAGGTGGTCGTCGACGGCGAGGTTCGGGCGACGGCGAACGTCCGCTTCCCGCCGAACGCCTCGGACGAGTCGCGCACGCTCTCGTTCGCCATCGACGACCCCGGGACGTACGACGTAGCGGTCCGGACGCCCGAGGGCGACGTGCTCGCGCGGCGGACGGTGACGGTGAACCCGCCCGTCGAGGTGGCTTCTTTCACCGACCCCGAGGACGACGACGCCGGCCCCGGCGGGTACGTCTACCCCACGAACGAGGCGTTCGAGGACGGCGCGTTCGACCTGCGGTCGTTCGTCGTCTCGCGGACCTCCGAGGTGTACCAGTTCGCCTTCGAGGTCGGGAACCTGTACAACGCCTTCGGGAGTTCGCGCGGGTTCTCCCCGCAGATGTTCGTCGCCTGGATTCGCGACCCGAGCGCCGACGGCGGGCGGACCGACAGCCTCGACGACCTCGGCGCGAACGTGACGTTCGAGGCGCCGTGGCAGTATCGAGTAGAGATCAGCGGCTTCACGAAGAGCGTCGTCGACGCCTCCGGAGCGTCCCTGACGACCGACGACGGGAACGCCGTGACGCTCTCGGAGAGCGTCGACACCGAGGCGGGGACGGTCACGCTCACGCTTCCGCGCGACGCCTTCGGCGGCGTCGACGCGGCCGAGTTGGAGGTCGTGGCGATGGTCCAATCCGAAGATAGAGGGTCGCTCCGGCCGGTCGCGGAGACGGCCGGGGGCTACGTCTTCGGCGGCGCGACGGCCGGCGCCGTCGAGCAGGCGCCGCGGGTGATGGACCTCGTCACCGCGACGGGCGTCGACCAGTCGGCGGCGCTGTCGTACTCCTCGGAGGAGCGAGCGACGCTGCCGTACGTCTCGCTCGGTGGAAGCGAGAGTGGCGACGAACGCGAAACGGAGACCGAAAGCGGCGGGGGCGACTGAGCGCGGGCGACGGCGTTACGCGTCGTTGACGAGCACGATTTTCCCGCGGAGGTCGTCCTCCTCGGCCGTCTCGTGCGCGTCGATGACGTCGCTGAACGCGAAGCGCGCGGAGATTGCGGGCTTTATCGCTCCCTCGTCGACGAGCGAGGCTATCTGCTCCAGTTCGTCGCCGACGCGTTCTTGGTACTCTCCCAGGAGGACGGGCAGGATGACGAGGACGACGCCGAGTTCGAGGGACTTCTGGTGCATCGCCGAGAGGTCCTGCGTCGAACTCGACTCCGTGGAGAGGACGGTGCCGAACGGTCGCACCGCCTCGAAGGACGTCTGGAGGTGGTCGTCGCCGACGGGGTCGAAGACGGTGTCGAAGCCGACGCCGTCCGCGTACTCCTCGACGTACGTCTCCACGTCCGTCTTCGTGTAGTCGACGGTGGCGTCCGCGCCGAGTTCCTCGGCGAACTCGCGTTTGTCCTCGGTGGAGGCCGTCGCGGTCACGGTGGCGCCGAGGTGGTCCGCGAGTTGGACGCCGATGTGGCCGACGCCGCCGCTGGCACCGTAGACGAGGAGGTTGTCACCCTCTTCGGTCTCGGTCTTGTCGGTGAGCATCTCGAACGCCGTGAGGGCGACGACGGGGAGGGCGGCGGCGTCTTCCAGGGGGATGGACTCGGGCGCGTCGGCGAACGTCCCGGCGTGGCCGACGGTGTAGTCCGCGAGCGACCCCTGCCGACCGGCGCCGCCGGGCATCCCGTACACCTCGTCGCCCTCCTCGAACCGGTCGACGTCCTCGCCGACGGCGTCGACGACGCCCGACACGTCGCAGTGGAGCGTCGCCGGGAACTCCGGGGTGAAGTCGGGGATGGCTCCCTGTCGAATCTTGTAGTCGACGGGGTTGACGCTGGAGGCGGCCACGTCGACGCGAATCTCCTCGGGGCCGGGTTCGGGCACGTCGACGGTGGTTCGCTGGAACACGTCCGGGTCGCCGTACTCCTCGATAACGTAGGCGGTCATCTCCGCAGACATTGGGATTCGTCGTTCGGCCCGCACGCACGAATATGCGGCGGCCCCGGAAGCCGAGGAAAAAGCGAGGAACTGATGGTCGGACGCCGAACGCCCGCTACTTCGAGATGCCGTAGGTGTCGCCCGTCCACTCGCGCGCGGGCGTGTCGTAGACGACCTTCTCGCGTTCGATGTCGTCGATTCGTTGTTTATCCTCCTCGTCGAGCGACCAGTCGAACAGGTCGAGGTTCGACCGGACGTGGTCCGGGGAGGAGGACTTCGGCAGGACGACCACGTCGTTCTCGACGGCCCACTTCAGGATTATCTGCGGGGCCGACTTCTCGTACTCCTCGGCTATCTCCTGAACCGTCTCGTCCTCGAACACCTCCGTCCGCCCGAGGGGGGCGGCCGCCTCGACGACGGTGTCCGTCTCGCGGCAGTGTTCCACCACGTCGTCCTGCGTGTTCCACGGGTGGTACTCTATCTGGTTGACCGCGATGGGGACGTCGGAGATGTGCTGCGCACAGCTCAGTTGGTAGGCGCTGAAGTTCGAGACGCCGACGTTCTTCACCATCCCCTCTTCGTGGAGCGTCGCCATCGCGTTCAGCGTCTCGCGGAGCGAGACGGCCGGGTTGGGCCAGTGAATCAGGTAGAGGTCGAGGTGGTCGGTTCCCAACCGGTCGAGCGACTGCCGACAGGAGTCGATAACCGAATCGTAGTTGAGGTTCTTCGGCAGCACCTTCGAGGTGAGAAACACGTCCTCGCGGTCGTAGTCGGCGAGGACGTCGCCTATCTCCGATTCGTTGCGGTAGCCTTCGGCGGTGTCGACGTGGCCGTACCCGGCGTCCAGTCCCGCGCGGACGGAGTCGCGTACGGTGTCGCCGTCGATGTCCCACGTGCCGATGCCGACCATCGGCAGTTCGTCGCCGCTCGGGAGCGTCGTCGTCGGTGGTGTCATCGACCCGTCGTTCTCGGCGTCCCCCCAAAGCAGTTCGGTTCACAGCGACCCGCGGGGGGTTCGAGGCGGCCGCGAACGCGGATTCGGGTCGGTCGTGTCGGTTCTATCCCGTCCGCTCAGGCGTCGACGTCGTCGCGTTCCCGAAGCGTGACGGTCTCGTCCCCCTCGACGGGCGAGTCGTCCGTCGAGTAGACGAGCGCCAGGTTCTTCTCCTCGAACTCCTCGCGGAACGTCTCCCACTCGACCTCGGTCAGGTCCTCGTCGTCGTCGCGGAAGCCGATGCGGAGGAGACCCTCGTCGCCCTGTCCCTCGGATTTCGCCGCGTGGGCCGGGTAGCCGCCGCGGTCCTCGACGACGCTCTGGGCCGTCCACGGGTCGTCGGTGTACTCGGTGGTCGACTCGCTCTGACTCGTCTCGGCCTCGTCGTCGGATGACATCGTCACCGTCCACTCCGCGCGCCGTCGGAAAAGAAGCTACGGCAGACACACCGGAGGGCAGTTCGGCGTCGCCGTCCTCACATCAAACACTAGACAATCCATTTACACGACCGCACGAAAGACGTGACTGCATGTCCCTCCGGCGTGACATCCGCGTCCTCGGATTGGTTCTCCTGATCGTGCTCGGCGGCTGTCTCGGCGGCGGCGCGACGTCGGGTGAGAGCGCTACGAACACCGACGCGGAGACGGGAGCGCCCGCCCCACCCTCGACGCGGACGACCGGCGGGCCGGCCGCCGGAACCCCGACGATGGGGGAGATTCCGACGCCGACCGACCGGACCGAATCGGTGCTCGAAGAGATTCGGCGGAAGCAGGCCGACGTCGAGGGCTACCGCGCGACGGTGACCGAGCGGACGGTGACGCAACTATCGAACGGGAGCGAACTCGTCCGCGAACGGACGCAGTACGTCTGGGTGAAGTACACCGACGAGGGCGTCCTCGCGCGCGTCGAGACGCCGTCGCGGGGGGATTCGTCCGGCGAGCGGCGGGTGTACGTCCGGAACCGTACGGCCAGCGTCACCTACGACCCGGCGCGGGAGGAGTATCTCGTCGACCGGAACGGCGGCGCGTCCGACGCCGACGAACCCGTCAATCTGCACCCGCACCTCCGCTCCGACGGCGGCGAATACAACCTCTACGAGGCGTCGGCGTCCGTCGTCAGCGCGGAGAACGCCGTCTCCTACGAGGGTACCAAGACGGTCCACGGGGAGGAGGCGTACGTGCTTCACCTCGACGGCAACCCCAACGGCGGCGCCCGCGCCTACTACGCCGCCCAGACCCTCTGGGTCGATACGGACACCGGGTTGGTGCTGCGGCAGACGGCGCAGAAACCGCACCTCGACTCGATGCCGAATGTTTCGATGAGCGACGTTCGGAACCCCGAAGAGAACAGCGTCTTCAACGACTCCGACGACGGCCCGAACGCGGTGTACTTCGGCGACAAGACGATAACGACCGCGTACACGAACGTGAGCCTCGGCGTCTCCGACGACGTCTTCGACGCGGACGTTCCCGCGGGTGCGGACGTCGAGAACGTGAGCGACGGGTCGGCGTGACCAGGTTCGGCGGATTCCGATTACTGTCTGCAAGCCGAGAATTTATTGCATAGAGTTATATCAGATAAGCGTACATACGTCTATCGTGCACGACCTCACCGGATTTCAGCGCGACCTGCTCATCGTCGTCGCCGGTCTCGACGAACCGCACGGACTCGCCATCAAGGACGAACTCGAAGAGTACTACGAGAAGAAGATCCACCACGGCCGACTCTATCCGAACCTCGACACGTTGGTCGAGAAGGGATTGGTCGAGAAGGGGACGGTCGACCGGCGGACCAACTCCTACGCGACGACGCGGCGGGGACGGCGGGAACTCGACGCCCGACAGCAGTGGGAAGGGCGGTACCTGACCGGTACGTCTTCGCCGTAACTCTCGGCGGCGCGCCCGCTTCGGTCCCGCCCCGCCGGAACCGCTACGCCCCGAGCACCTGCTGAGGGTTCTCGTAGACGACCTGTCGGATGGTGTCGACGTCGAGTCCCATCCGGTAGAGCTCGAATATCGTCCGCTTGAACGAGAAGACGTCGCTGCGGAGGATGCCGGCGCTGTCCGTCTCCACGAGGACGCGTTCGGGTCCGTACTCCTGAACGACTTCGGCGACGTCGCGGGGCGTCACGCCGAGCAGCCACGGGTAGCTTACGGTGAAACTCAGATAGCAGTCGGTGTCCTCCAGCACGTAGGGGGCGATTCCCCGGTCGGCGTGCGACAGCACCACCTGCTCCTCGGCGAGTCCGGCCTCCCCGGCCAGTTCGACGTCGAGTTCCGTCGCCGCGCGCTTGACGTCCTCGGCTTCGAGGACCGGTTCCTGCTGGTAGCTCATGTCGAGTTCGTAGCCCGGGATGGTCCCGCGCTTTCGGTACGGGATGTCCACGTCTTCGAGGTCCGGCGGCGTGTGGACGACGGCGGGCAAGTCGTGGTCGGCCGCTATCTCCATCTGGCGGCGCATCACCTCCTTCTGGTCTTCGAGCGGCCACGCCGAGACGTGCTGGGAGGCGGTGATTCCGATTTCGCCGACGGCGGCGACTTCCTCCAGCGCGCAGTACTCTGGCATGACGTCCAGCAGTTCCTCGTAGTCCTCGACGCGCGCACCCGTGTGGATGCCGACGCCGAGTTTCGCGTCGAACACGTGCGAGCGCCGTATCTGCGGGAGGCGGTTGAGCGCGTCGTCCCACAGATACCGCACGTCTTCGGGGGCCACCGGCTTGTAAGGGGTCCAGTAGTACGCGGCCGCCATCATCACCATCCCCTGACACCCGCTCAGCGCGAACTGCTCGCGTTCGTTCCACGAGAGCGTGTGCGCGTGGTTGTGGATGTCTATCCACGGGACGTTCGTCAACTCCGGCGGGAACGGCTCGGGGGCCTCCCCGGTCCGGAACGCTGCGTCGGTCGGTCGCTTCGTCGGGTAGTGGGTGTCCATCGTCTATCTCGTATCGAACATCGGGACGCACGTCGGAAATCTGTGGGCGGTCGGAGCGCTGCAAAGGGGTCGGCGGGAACGGGGACGGCCGCGCCCCCGTCAGTCGAGCGTGATGTCCGGCAGTTGCTCGTCGATGTAGTCGACGTCGACGTCGAGCCAATCCGGGACCTTCAGGTTCTCCCCCAGTTCGTCGACGTCCTCGTCGAGCGTCACGCCCGGTCCGGTGGTCGCGAACTCGAACACCGCTCCGCCGGGTTCGGTGAAGTACATCGACCAGAAGTAGTCGCGGTCCTTCCGGGAGGTGGTTATCAGCCCCTCGTCGCGGAACCGGTTGCTCCACTCCTTCTGCTCCCACTTCTCGCCGGCGTCGAAGGCGACGTGGAGGAACGTCCCGGTCCCCATGACGCCCTGCGGCGCGTTCGGCCGGACGAGCACGTCGACGAACTCGGCGCCCGTTCCGTCGCCGGGCGCTTGATACCGGACGCGGTCGCCCGCCTGCGGGTAGTCCTGCCGCCCGACGCGCGTCCAGTCCATCGTCTCCAGCGCACGGAACGTGCCCGCCGGGTCGTTCGAGTGGACCGTCACGCTGTGCAGACCGCAGATGCCGTGCTCGGCCGGCACGTCGCCGCCGTCCCACGGGTCGATGTCGGACTCCCCGGTGACGAGTTCGAACGGGGTGCCGTCGGGGTCGGTGAACTCGATAGCCGTCTCGTCGAACCGCTCCGTGACGACGTGTTCGACGCCGTGGTCCTCGAGGCGGTCCGTCCAGTAGTCGACCGACCCTTCCGGGATGACCAGCCCGCACCCGCTGAGTCCGCCCTTGCCGATGGAGCCCTGCTCCATGTCCTCGATGGGGAAGAACGTGACAATCGACCCCGCCGACCCCGCCTCGTCCCCGTAGTAGAGGTGGTATATCTTCTCCGGGATGTCGAAGCGGACGGTCCGCTTGACGAACCGTAGCCCGAGCACCTTCCTGAAGAAGTCCAGATTCTCCTGCGCGTCGCTCGCGAACGCGGTCACGTGATGGATACCGCCAATTTCTCCCATGATAGTCCGTGTTTGACCAAGCGGTAAACTATCAAGTCGCTACCGTTACCGGAGATTGTTGACGGTTTTTACTGTGGGATGAAGTGCGTCGTCGCCGATACGCACTGATTCGGGCGCGTGTAGGCGAAACGGCCGCCGGTATCGGTGGACGGCCCGGTCGACCTCGCGGACGGGGCTCTCGAATGGAGATGCCGTTCGTGCGGCCGGCCGACCGTTCGACCTGCGCCGAGAGGCGGTGAACCGAACAGATTTACCGACCGGTCAAGTCGGATTCGATGGTGATCGCAGGTGGAACGCGTGTGCCCCGAGGCGAGAGACGGCAGTCTAGGCCTATTCGGGACCGACGTCCCCCCGTCGCGAGGAGACGACGAACTCGGGTTCGAGCAGCGACGCGAGGACGAACTGGTGGACGCTTCGGCGCGCCTGCTCGGGGGCGTCCTCGTGGCCGAGCGAGATGCGTCGCGCGCGGGCGGCGTGGATGACGTCCGTGACGAACTGCGCCGTCTCCTCGGCGTCGACCGGACGGAAGGCGCCCTCGTCGATGCCGCGCTCGATGACCTGAGTGATGCTGTCGCGGATGGCGGCGTAGTGGTCGTTGAATACCTCGCGATGCCGGTCGTTGTGCTGGGCCTGCGAAAACAGTTCGTGGTACACCTTCATCCGCTCCCAGTGGCCGAAGTCGCTGTCGAACTCGGGGCCGAACAGGCACTGGTCGATACGGGCGTTCAGTTCGGTCAGCGGGTCGGCGTCCTCCTCGACGCGCACGCTGCCCTCGTACTGCTCGATGACGTACTCCAGGAACGCGGAGATGAGGTCGTGCTTCCCGTCGTAGTGGTAGTGGATGAGCGTTCGGCTCATCTCGAACTCCTCGCCGATGTCCCGCATCCGGAGGTCGTTGTACCCGTGTTCGCTGAGCGCTCGGAACGTCGCCTCCATTATCGCCTCCCTCGTCTCCGCAGAAGAACCGGATTCGGCCGACGAGTCCATGCGTTCCCGTTCGACGGCCGAGGTCTTATACTCGCGGACTCGTCCGCCCGCGTTCAGAACCCGATGTGCGAGGAGGAACTCGGTCCGCCGTCCCTCTCGATACCGCCCTCGTGTAGATAGCTGTAGCTGTCGTCGACGAGGTGGACGTTCCCGTCCTCCACCGCGACGTCGACGTCCGGGAGCGTCGTCCCGGCGGCCTCCCCGTTGTCGCAGGCGCCCGAGCAGGCGTCGAACATCGACCCGTGCCGCGGACAGATGATCTGTCCGTCCCGCATGGCCGCGCCGGACCCCCGGTCCAGCCGCTGGTCCTCGTGCGTGCAGTTGTTCACCCACGCCTCGACGCCGGGGTCCTCCTCGCACCGCACGAGGATGACCTCTCGCTCGTTGGTGAAGGCGTCCTCGGCGGTGAACAGGTACGACCCGGTCGCCGGCACGTCGTCGACGCTCGCAATCCGCGTTCCGTCGTCCATCGACTCCACCTACTCGACAGACGGGCAAGTAGTCGTCGCTGCGCGACCGTCGCGTCGAAAGAAGGGTCCGACCGGTGATGCCCACGGTCGGAAAAACCGCCGCTCGGGGGAGTTTACTCGAAGAGCTGAACGGCTTCGCCGTAGCGGGAACTGGGTTCCTCCCAGTCGACGACCTCGAAGAAGTTGTCGATGAAGTCGCCACGGTCGGGACCGTAGTCGTGGTAGTAGGAGTGCTCCCAGACGTCCAGCGCGAGGATGGGGTGGGAACCCCAGAGTACGCCCTGGTCGTGTTTGTCGACGACGACGTTCCGCAGCTGGTTCGAGAACGAATCGTAGACGAGGAGCGCCCAACCGCCGGCGTCCTTCGCGGCGGCCTCGAACTCGCCCTTCCAGGCGTCGTAGGAGCCGAAGTCCTCCTCGATGCGGTCGGCGAGGTCGCCCGAGGGCTCCGATCCTCCTTCCGGCGACATGTTCTGCCAGAACAGGTCGTGGAGGATGTGGCCCGAGCCGTTGTGGGTGACGTTACGAAGCGCGCCGCCCGACGAGGAGAAGTCGCCCTCCTCGCGGTTGGACTCCAGCGTCTCTTCGGCGCTGTTCCAGCCGTTCACGTAGCCCTGATGGTGGGTGTCGTGATGCCACGTGAGCACCTGCTCGGAGAGATGCGGTTCCAGTGCGTCGTAGTCGTACGGGAGGGGATCGAGTTCGTAGCTCATCTGTATCGACACTCCGTCGTTGGTCGGGAGCTAGTATGAAGGTTCGCTGAAACGGATTCCTGTATGAGATATTATACAACAGAAACGGAGGAATAAACGGGCAAAAACTGCTCTAAATCGGATATGTAGTATATACATATAGAATATGACAACAGCGAGCTTCCGCTTTCGAGACCATTATCAGCGACGGCGACATTCGTCCGAACATGAGAAGGCGCGAAGCCGAGGACGGGTTCGAGGGGCCCGTCGCCGGACAGACCGTCCGACACGGGACGGGCGTGAACTCGAACCGCGCGTTTCCGACCGACGAGTACCCCTCGAACCTCGACCCGTTCGTCCTGTTCGAGCGGTTCTACGTCGACCCAGAGACGGGGTTTCCGATGCACCCGCACCGCGGGTTCGAGATCGTCTCCTACATGCTCGACGGCGGAATGGCCCACGAGGACTCCCTCGGCGTCTCCCACACGGCCAGAGAGGGGAGCGCGATGCACATCGCCGCCGGGTCGGGCATCGAACACGCCGAACTCCCGGCCGACGACGCGGGGTGTAGCGGTCTCCAACTCTGGGTGAACCTCCCGCGCGAGAAGAAGGGGATGGACGCGTCGTACGCGGACGCCGAGGCGGCGGAACTCCCGACGGTCGACCGGAACGGAGCCACGGTCACGACGGTCGTCGGCGAGGGGTCGCCGCTGTCCCCCGAGACGCCGACGGAGTACCTCGACGTGCGCGTGGACGACGCGTGGACGTGGGACGCACCCGACGGCTGGGCGGGGTTCGTCTACGGCGTCTCCGGGACGGGGACGGTCGACGGCGAGGCGTTCGGCGCGGGCGACGTGCTCCCGATGGCCGAGGCGCGACCGGTCGAACTCCGGAGCGAGGAGGCCCTCCGCGTCGTCACCGTCGCCGGGCGACCGCACGGCGAACCGATCCGACAGCGCGGCCCGTTCGTGCTCTGACCGCGGTCTCCGCGTTCACTCGGCCTCGGCCCGTCCGACCCGTTCTCGGCCCGTCCGTCCGCTGCCGTCGGACAGCGCGGCCGACAGGAGCGTTCGTTCGGCCTTCCGGAGGTGTTCGTGCAGCGTCGCGCGACTGATGCCCAGTTCCTCGGCGAGGCGCTCGTTCGTTATCTTCCGCGGCCAGTCGTAGTACCCGCGCGCGAGGGCTTCGGTCGCGACTTCCCGCTGGCGGTCGGTGACGGGCGAGTCCGCCCCGTCGCTGAACTCCGTGAGCCGACCAAGCGTGACGGTTCCGAACTCCCCCAAATCGTCGATGACGTCCCGGAGGTGGTCGCGCCGGAAGACGAGCACGTTGTACTCCCGTTGTCTCCCCGAGACGGTGTTCGACCGGCGGAGCGTGCCGTGGTTCCGGTAGATGGCGGAGTACGCCCCGCAGGAGGGCTTGGTCACGAGGAGGTTCTCAGCGTCGAGACGCTGGACGTGTTCGACGCGGTCGGTCGCTTCGAGTTCGGCCTGGAAGTCGTCGGCGTGCGCCCCCGCCCGGAGGACGAACGTGACGACGCCGTTCTGTAGCTCCTCGATTTCGATTTCGATGGGGGCGTCGACGCCCGCCGTGAGTCGCCTGAGCACGCACTCGCGGTGCTGCGTGAAGTGTATGGTCGCGATGAACATCTGTGACGGCGGTGACAACGCGTCCCACGACGAAAAGCGTACGTCGCGGACGGGCGTCCGAGGCCTTCGCCGCCGATAGCATATAAGCGGCCAACAGCTGTTGGGACAATCCTTACTCGGGAATCTTCCCTCTGATACGGCGAACGATACCATATGACATACAACCTCGGGGTCGACGTCGGCGGGACGTTCACCGACGTCATCGTCTTCGACGAGACGACCCGCGAACTCACGATAGACAAGGTGCTCTCGACGCCCGCGAACCCCGACGAGGGGGTGCTCCGCGGCGTCGAGGAGGCGACGGAGAAGGCGGGGACGTCGGTGGCGGAACTGGACCTGCTGTTCCATGGCACGACGGTGGTGACGAACATGCTGTTGGAGGAGACGGGGTCGCGCGTCGGCCTCCTCACGACCGAGGGGCACGAGGACATCCTTCACCTGGCGCGGGCGTGGACGCCGGGACCGCTGTACGGGTGGATGGGCATGGAGAAGCCGAACCCGCTCGCAGACCTCGCGGACACGCGGGGCGTCGCCGGCCGGATTCGCTCGCCCGGCGGAGAAGAGTCCGAACCGCTGGACGAGGAGGGGGTCAGGGAGGCGGTCACCGACCTCGCCGACGCGGGGGTCGAAGCGCTGACCGTGGCGCTCTTGAACTCGTATCTGAACCCCGCCCACGAGGAGCGCATCCGCGACATCGCGGCGGAGGTGGCGCCCGACCTGCCGGTGTCCGTCTCCTCCGACATTGTCCCCGAGTACGGCGAGTACGAGCGGACGCTGACGACCGTCATCAACGACTACGCGCGCCCGACGGTCATCCGCTACCTCGACGACCTGGACGACTCGCTCGCGGCGGCGGGGTCGTCGGCGACGATGAACGTCGTCCGCTCGGACGGCGGGCTGATGAGTTCGGCGGCGGCCAAGGAGCGACCGGTCGAACTCGCGCTCTCCGGACCGAGCGGCGGGGTGGTCGGCGCGGCGACCATCGCCGCGAAGAAGGGTGTCCCCGACGTGCTGACGCTCGATATGGGCGGTACCTCGACGGACGTCTCGCTCGTCGAGGGCGGGACGCCGGAGACGACGCGGCGGACGAAGGTGGGCTACCGGGAGTTCACCTCCCGGTCGGTCGACGTGAACACCGTCGGCGCCGGCGGCGGCTCTATCGCCCGCGTCCAACTGAACGGCTCGCTACAGGTCGGCCCCGAGAGCGCGGGCGCCGACCCCGGCCCGGCCTGTTACGGGCAGGGCGGCGAGGACCCGACGGTGACCGACGCGAACGTCGTCCTCGGGCGCATCCCGCCGTCGGTCCGACTCGGCGGTCGGATGGAACTCGACCGGGAGGCCGCTCGCGACGCGGTGGCGACCGTCGCCGAGGAACGTGACACGACCGTCGAGGAGGCCGCCCAGGCCGTCCTCGACATCGTCAACGAGAACATGCACGGCGCGCTCCGGGTCGTCAGCGTCGAACGCGGCTACGACCCCCGCGAGTTCGGCCTCGTCGCCTTCGGCGGCGCCGGCCCGATGCACGCGAACGCCCTCGCGGACGTGATGGGCGCGTACCCCCTCGTCGTCCCCCCCGGCCCCGGCGTGATGTCCGCGTTCGGCTTTCTCACCTCCGACGTGCAGAACGAGTTCGCGGAGACGTACCTGGAGACGGAGGACGACGTCGACGGCGACGACGTGGCCGAGAAACTCGACGCCCTCGAAGCGGAAGCGGACGAGTGGCTGGCCTCCGAGGGCGTCGACGAAACCGACCGCTCCTTCGAACACTACGCCGAGTGCCGGTACTTCAGACAGGACATCCAGATGTCGATTCCGGTCGACGTGACGAACCTGCGCGGCGAGACGGGACTCGCGGAGATAAAGGGCGACTTCGAGGCGCGACACGACAGGCGGTTCGGTTTCTCGCTCGACGCGCCGTTGGAGATAGCGAGTCTCCGCGTCGTCGGGAAGGGAGCCATGCAGGGCGTCACCATCGAGAAACGGGAGACGGCCGGCGCCGACCCGAGCGACGCCGAAGTCGACGTCGCGGAGGTGTACTTCCGCGGCGAGTACCGGGAGACGCCCGTCTACGACCGCGGCGAACTCCGGTCGGGCAACAGGCTCGACGGACCGGCCGTCGTCGTCGACGACGACTCGACCCTCGTGGTCCAACCGGACCACGTCGCGCGGGTCGACCGCTACGGAAACGTCGAGATAACCAGAGGAGAGAGCCAATGAACGGAGAGAACACGGACGAGACCCCCGACTTCGTCGGCGACCACGACGTCGACCGAACCACGCTGGACATCATCGAGAGCACGCTGTCGAACACCCGATACGAGATGGACCGGGTGCTGGAGACGACGGCTATCAGCCCCGTCATCCGCGAGCAGTCCGATCAGTTCCCCCTCATCGCCGACGCGGAGGGGCGCATGGTGATGGGGCAGTTCGGGTCGGCCATCGACACCATCCTCGAACACTCGCCGTTCGAGGTGTCGGACCTCGAAGACGGCGACGTGATAGCGACGAACGACCCGTACGCCTGCGCCGGCGCGGTGTCGCACACGCCGGACATGCTCCTCCTCAGACCCGTCTTCTACGACGGCGACCTCGTGGGTTACGCCAGCCAGTGGGGGAACCTGATGGACGTGGGCGGGAAGACGCCCGGCAGCATGCCCGTGCAGGCGCGGACGATATTCGAGGAGGGGATGCGCCTGCCGCCGGTGAAACTGTACAAGCGCGGCGAGGTGGACGACGAACTGCTGGAGTCGTTCGCGCACAACACGCGCCTGCCCGACCACGCCGAGGCCGACATCAAGGCCCTCGCGGCGGGGACGAAGGCCGCCGAGACGCGCATCCGCGAACTCTGCGACCGCTTCGGGAAGGAGACCTACCTCGAAGCGTGCGACGCCATCCTCGACCGCACCCGCGAGGGGATGATAGACCTCATCCGCGAGTTCGTTCCGGAGGGGGAGCGCTACACGTTCGAGGACCGCGTCGACGACGACGGGATGGGCAACGGTCCGATCACGCTCCACCTCGAAATCTACCGCGAGGGCGATACGGTCCACCTCGATTGGACCGGCACGGACGCGCAGGTGCCGGGGACGGTGAACTTCCTCCTGAACGAGAAGATGTTCAAGATGTTCACCGGGGTGTTCCTCATCATGGCGTTCGACCCCCTCCTGACGTTCAACGACGGCTACTACGACCTCTTCGAGGTGACGCTCCCCGAGGGGTCGGTCGTCCAACCGGAATTCCCGGCGGCCCTCGGCAACCGCCTGCCGACGATGGCCCGGCAGTTCGACGTGCTGCAGGCGACGTTCTCGAAACTCATCGACGACTTCTCCGTCGCCGGAAGCTACGGCACGTCACCGAACCTCGTCTACGCCGGCACCGACTCGGAGGGCAACGACTTCCAGATGCTCGAAATCCTCTACGGGGGAATACCGGCCCGCCCCGGCGGCGACGGCCTCGACGGCCACTCGTGGTGGCCGATGTTCCGCACCGTGCCGGCGGAGTACCAGGAGGCGTACTACCCGCTCTCCATCGACGAGTACAGCACGCGCGCCGACACCGGCGGCCCGGGCGAGTTCCGCGGCGGCCACGGCATCACGAAGGTGTACACCTTCGAGGAGGACGGCGCGATAACGTTCCAGGACGACCGCGCGCACACCTACCCGTGGGGCGTCGACGGCGGGTCCCACGCGCGGACGAGCGAGAAGACGCTGATACGCGCCGACGGCACCGAAGCGGAGTTACCCTCGAAGGTCGAAAACGTCACCGTGGAAGCGGGCGACAAACTCGTCTTCAGCACCGCCGGCGGCGGCGGACTGGGCGACCCTCTCGACCGCGACTCCGCCGTCGTCGCCGGCGAAGTCGAACGCGGACTCGTCTCCGAGCAGGCCGCCCGAGAGGCCTACGGCGTCGTCCTCGACGGCGAGGGCGGCGTCGACGAGGCCGCCACCGCCGACCGACGCGAGGAGGTCCGCGCGACCCGCGAGGACCCCGGACAGTTCGACTACGGACCGCTCCCGCCCGAGGACGAACTCGGAGAACGCATCGCCGAGGAACGGCGGGCGTTCGAGCGCGGACGGGAGTGACTCCCCGGGGGTCCCGACAGAAACCATGAACTGGGCACACGAGTTCGGCGCCGCCGACGGCTACGCCGACTACGAGGAGTCCGACTTCGGCGGGAGCGTCGGCCTCGGCGACCGGCCGGCCCTAGTCGTCGTCGACCTGATAAACGCCTTCACCGACCCCGAGACGAAACTCGGGTCGGACGTGACGGGCGTGGTCGAACAGACCGCTCGACTGCTCGCCGCCTTCCGCGACCGCGACCTGCCGCGGTATTTCACCACCGTCGCGTTCGAGGAGTCGTACGGCGACGCGGGACGCTTCGTCGAGAAGGTACCCGCCCTGCGCGAGTTGCGACTCGGCACCGAGGCCGTCGCGGTCGACGACCGGGTCGCCCCCGAGGGTGACGAGCGGGTCGTCCTGAAGAAGTACGCCAGCGCGTTCTTCGGGACGGACCTCGCCACGGAACTGACGACCCACGGCGCGGACACGCTCGTCGTCGCCGGCGTCACGACGAGCGGATGCGTCCGCGCGACGGCCGTCGACAGCCTCCAGCACGGCTACCGGACGGTCGTCCCCGCCGACGCGGTGGGCGACCGGGCGGAGGGACCGCACCGCGCCAACCTCTACGACATCGACGCGAAGTACGGCGACGTGGTGACCACCGACGCCGTGCTCGAACACCTCTCTACCGATGGATAACGACACTCACCCTACCCACGACGCGAACCAGACCCGACGCACCGATTCGACTCCGACCTCGGCGGACGCCGACTCGACGCCGGCGCCCACGCCGACGACTCCGCCCCGCGCCGACCGACCGGGGGTGCGACGGTGACGGACACCGGCGCGAGGCTCAGGGAGTTGCTCGCCCGCGACGAACCGCTCGTCTGCCCGGGCGTCCACGACCCGCTGACGGCCGCCGTGGCCGACGCCGTCGGCTTCGACGCCGTCTACATGACCGGCTACGGCACCTCGCTGTCGAAGATCGGCTACCCCGACGCGGGCTTCATCACGATGCCGGAGATGATAGACAACGCCGCGAACATCCAAGAGCGGGTGGACGTGCCGCTCATCGCCGACGCGGACAACGGCTACGGCAACGCGACCAACGTCGTCCGAACCGTGCGCGAGTACGTCAAGGCGGGCGTCGGCGCCATCCACATCGAGGACCAGACGTTCCCCAAGCGCTGCGGGCACACGAAGGGTCGGCAGGTGATTCCGCGCGAGGAGGCGGTCGGGAAGATACGGGCCGCGGCGGACGTCCGCGACGAGCGAAGCGAGGAGTTCGTCCTCATCGCCCGGACCGACGCGCGCGGCACCGGCGACGGCTCCCTCGACGAAGCCATCGGCCGGGTGAACGACTTCCTCGACGCCGGGGCCGACGTGGCCTTCGTCGAGGGGCCGACGGACGGGGACGAACTCCGGCGCATCGGCGAGGCGGTGGACGGTCCCCTCGTGTACAACTTCGTCGGCGACCTCGGCTCCTCGCCGTACGTCGACCTCGACTCGCTGGACGAGTGGGGGTTCGACCTCGTCATCTTCCCCGTCGCGTCGACGCTGTCGACCATCGCGAACGTTTACGCCGACCTCGACGCGTTCGCCGAGGACCCCGTCGCGGCGATGCGCGGCATCGACGACGCGTTCGGGGAGACACCGGTCGGGAGCCTCCACGAGTTCTCCGGCTTCCCCGAGGTGGTCGAGTGGGAGCGCGAGTACCTCCCCGAGGAAGACCAGGACAAGTACAGCGGGTCGCTCGGCGACGACGTCGAGTGACGGGCGAGCAACTCGAACGTTCGGCGCCGCCGGCCGCCCCTCAGTGGTCGTCGACGTTTGGTCGAGGGCAGGACTCGGCGGCGGTCACGCCCGTCGCGTCGGCGCCGACGACGGCCTCGCCCGAACAGGTGATTCGCGTGTCCTCGAACCGCCCGGTGCCGTCCTCGAACACGACGCCGTGCTGTCCGTCGGCGTCCAACCGGAGACAGCAGCCGTCGAACACCGTTCCGTCGCGCCCGCGGACGCGGACCGCGGCGCCTCCGGCCCCGCCGTAGCCCGTGACCGAGAGATTCGAGAACGTGACGCGGGTGTCGTCCCACTGGACGTTCGGCGACCCGGCGCTTATGACCTGTCCCACGTCGTCCGAGGTGACGCGGACCCGCGTGTCCCTCACGACGGCGGCGCCGACGCTGTTGCCCACCACGACGGCGCCGGAGGCGCGCCCCGTCTCCATGCGGATGTCGCAGTCCTCGACGAGCAGGTTCGTTCGGTTGGCCAGCCAGACACCGCGGGCGTTGACGACGGGGTCGGGTTCGCTGCCCGACCGCGGCATGATGTCGTATCCGCGTGAGTCCCACGTGTCGCCCGAGGGGTTGCGCTCGTTGACGACGGTGACGCCCTTCACCGAGGAGTCGGTCGTTCCGATCCGGACGTTGGCGATGTTGTTGTTCTTGTAGACGCCGCCGAGGACGTGTACCTCGCCGTCCCCGCGCTCGGTCGTCTCCGTCCCCCTGTAGGAACCGACGTAGCCGGGGGAGGACGCGTAGAGGCCGTTGTCCGACCAGTTCCACACCTCGCAGTCGACCACGTCCAGGCGACCGGCGTGCGAGTCGGCGACGAAGATGCCGTGCGACGGCGAGTCGTACCCGCTCCCGTCGCGGGCGTAGAACCGTTCGACCGTCCCGACGCCGTCGGGGTCGTCGACGGCGACGGCCAACCCGTCCACCGAGTCGGGGGCGATGCCCCGCACGCGGACGTCCTCGACGTGGAAGTCGCCCTCGCGGGCCATGAGTCGAAGCGACCCGCCGTACCCCTCTCGGGTGAAGTCGAACTCGATTCCCGAGACGACGTAGTCGCCGCCGGTCTTCAACAGCAGCGTCCAGTCCTCCGAGTCGGAGACGGGTTCGGCCGGAACGAACACGGGGTCGGCGCCGTCGGCGGCGACGAGGCCGACGTTGTCGGACCGAATCCAACAGGAGTCGACGAGGTACCGACCCGTCGGGAACTCGACGCGGGTGCCGGATTCGACCGTCGCCAGCGTCTCGTCGACGACGGCCCCCTCGTCGGGGTCCAATCCGAGGTCGTCGACGGCGTCGACGGTGCGGTCGAACGTGATGTCGTGGCGCGTCATGTCCCCTCCGGGTCCGTCGTTCTGCGGTTCACGTCTCCGAGAGGTCCGCTTCCTTGGTAGTCGTTCGGGCCGCCCGAACGAGGTCTTTTACCGTGCGACCGGAACTCATGGATTCGAATCAGAATCTACTTCTACCGGTTTTAGATCTATACGCGGGATAAAAAAGATTAAAAGCGATTTTTCTGATAACACTTCCTAAAACTAGAGAACAGTACTGGATCAAAGGGAAATAATATCCGGAAAAGAACTTGTATATCCATCTACTGAGTCTTGAATCCTCGATTTGAGTCTTCTACTACGAAAGTATCGACGTCACAGGAGGTCGTTCTCGATAGATTTCGCGGTGCTGACGACGAGGCCGGTGATGTCCTCTTCGAGCGTCTTACCGGACATCCGGTCGGTCGGACCGGAGACGCCGACGCCGTGCGCCTCCATCACCGCCCGTAGCACCCGGACGTTCGTGTGCGTCGCCTTCACCGGTAGTCGTCGTTCACCGATTCACCTCCTGAGTGCCGCCGTGTTTTATTCTCTCACCAACTCCGTCGTCCGATCGCTCCGACCGCCGTTCTCTATGAGTGAACATAGCTCGAATCGCCGCTAATAGTTATTGTAGACATTGGCCAAGCGTTCGCCTTTCGGATGTGTAGTACCCTTGACGACAGTACCACCCTCAGACCGCCCTCTTTCCTCCACATTAGCACAGATTCGACTTCTCCCCGATGCAGTTGCGTGGACGACCACCGGACGAGAGCGGCACAATATTACAACTGTAAGTTTGTAATTCTGTTGCTCTCTTCTCCGCCTATCCCCGTTCGCCGAATCCGACGCGGAGTCTCGGATACAGTCAAACCGAACCGGCCAACTCAGCTATCCGTTAACCATCGGAGAACGCGATGCGGGCCGCTCCGTGACTGTTCAACGAGTGCGGGCGGCGCGGAAACACCGAATTATCGTAAGCGTTCGGTATAGACATCGGTTCGCTGAGCGGGGGACAGATCCTCGTCCATCAACCAGGTCGAACGACGCGCACAGGAGGGTTGATCTCTCCTTCAGTCCGCTTCTCGGGGGCCGGCACGGACGCGTCGGTACGACAGACGTAGGCGACGCAGTCGTTCTCCCGAACGGAGAAGTGAGCGGCGTGCCCCGTCGTCTCGGCCAACCGAGTGACGACCGGTTCGGCGACGTCCTACGGAAGCCGTTCGCGCGCCACATCCCGATGTGCGGGCCGTTTTCGAGGAGTTCGCGGCCGCAGTAGGAGAATGAGTCGACGGCGCCGCGCACATCGCCGAAGACGAGTTCGAACCGCCGCGTTCGAGACGACGATTCCGCGCTCCGTCTCCTCGCACGCCAGCGGCGACGCTGCCTCAGAAACGGGCAGCGACGGGACGGCGTCCCGTCCGTTCACCGTCGCCGCGCCGGCGCGGGCGTGGACGTCGGCGGTTCGACGGTGGCCCCGTACGACGTGGCGGTCACGGACGCGGCGCCGAACGACCTCTCGGCGGGGGAGCGACCGTGACGCCTCGCGCGCGGTCGTTCCTCGCCCCCGTCTCGGACCCGAAAGACAGTAGTCGCCCGCCCGAGATTTCGCGGTATGGAACCAGAACTCGTGGCCGACTACCCGTGCGAGACCGGCGAGGGGCCGGTCTGGCACGTCGACGAGGAGGCGTTGTACTGGCTCGACATCCCGAACGGACTGCTCTATCGGTACGACCCCGAGACGGGCGAGCACGGGGTCGTCCGCGAGGGCAACCCCGTCGGCGGCGCGACCGTTCAGGCCGACGGGTCGCTGCTGCTGTTCGGCGCGGGCGGCGTCGTCGAACACTGGGACGGGGAGACGACGACGCGCATCGCGACGCTCGGCGAGGCGGCCGACACGCGGTTCAACGACGTCATCGCCGACCCCGAGGGCCGCGTCTTCTGCGGGACGATGCCGACCGAGGACCGCCTCGGGGCGCTCTACCGTCTGGACCTCGATACGGGGTTCACCCGCGTCGTCGACGAGGCGGACATCCCGAACGGCATGGGGTTCTCCCCCGACGGGGAGACGTTCTACTTCACGGTCTCCGAGGAGGAGGCGATATACGCGTTCGACTACGACGTCGAGACCGGCGACCTCTCGAATCGCTCGGTCCTCGTCGACACGAGCGGCGAGGACGGCGTCCCCGACGGACTGACCGTCGACGCCGACGGCGACCTGTGGTCGGCCCGGTGGGACGGCGGCGTCCTCGTCCGGTACTCGCCCGCGGGCGAGGAGCGAGAGCGAGTCGAGTTCCCCGCGCGGAAGGTGTCGTGCCCGGTGTTCGGCGGTCGCTCGCTGGAGGACCTCTACGTCACCACGGCCGGCGGCGACGACCGCCCCGCGGAGGGAGACCTCGCCGGGTCGCTGTTCCGGTACGACCCCGACGCGTCGGGGACGCCCGCGTTCCGCTCCCGCCTCGGACTCGACTGAACGGGCAGGGACGGAGCGGCGCGACCGCCCGACGGCCGGTGCGAGGAGATAAGTCATCGTACGCTGTGCACACATACGAGACCGTCCGCCCGGGAGACGAATCGAACCGAAGACGACAGACGCAGACACCGATTACCGATACACCATGAAGATAGTCGACTACGACCTCTACGCCGTACCGCCCCGATGGCTGTTCCTCCGCGTCGAGACCGACACCGGTCTCGTCGGGTGGGGGGAACCCGTCGTGGAGGGGCGCGCGCGAACCGTCAGGACCGCCGTCGAAGAGTTGATGGACACCTACCTCCTCGGCAAGGACCCGCTCAGAATCGAAGACCACTGGCAGACGATGTACCGCGGCGGCTTCTACCGCGGCGGTCCCGTCCTGATGAGCGCCATCGCGGGCATCGACCAGGCGCTCTGGGACGTCAAGGGCAAACATCACGACGCGCCGGTCCACGAGTTGCTCGGCGGGAAGGCCAGGGACAGAATCCGCGTCTATCAGTGGATCGGCGGCGACAGACCCGACGGCGTCGCCGACGCCGCCCGCGAGAAGGTCGAGGCGGGGTTCACCGCGCTGAAGATGAACGCCACCTCGGAACTCCGGCGCATCGACTCGCCGAAGGCCGTCTCGCGCGCCGCCGACCGTCTCGGCGCCGTCCGCGAGGCGGTCGGCGACGAGGTGGACATCGGCGTCGACTTCCACGGGCGCGTGACGAAGCCGATGGCCAAGCGCCTCGCGGAGGCGCTCTCCGAGTACGACCCCTTCTTCATCGAGGAACCGGTGCTGCCGGAGCACAACGACGCGCTACCCGAAATCGCCGCTCACACCTCGACGCCCATCGCCACGGGCGAGCGGATGTTCTCCCGGTGGGACTTCAAGGAGGTGTTCGAGCAGGGCGTCGTCGACGTCATCCAACCCGACGTGAGCCACGCGGGGGGAATCACGGAGGTGAACAAGATAGCCGCGATGGCCGAGGCGTACGACGTGGCGCTGGCGCCGCACTGTCCGCTCGGCCCCATCGCCCTGGCGGCCTGTCTGCAGGTGGACGCCTGCGCGCCGAACGCCCTCATCCAAGAGCAGAGCCTCGACATCCACTACAACGAGACGAGCGACGTGCTGGACTACCTCGCGGACCAGAGCGTCTTCGAGTACGACGAGGGCTTCGTCGACATCCCGGACGGCCCGGGCCTCGGCGTCGACATCGACGTCGAGGTGGTCGAATCTCGCGCCGGACACGACGACTGGCACAACCCCGTCTGGCGCCACCCCGACGGGAGCGTCGCGGAATGGTAGGCGGGGACCCGACGCCCGTCTCCGGCCGCTTCGAGGGCGACACGGCGCTCGTCACCGGGTCGACGCGCGGTATCGGCGCGGGCGTCGCGGAGCGACTCGCCGCCGAGGGCGCGAACGTCGTCGTCACCGGCCGCACGGCCGAGGCGGGGGAGGCCGTCGCGGAGCGAATCCGCGAGAGCGGCGGCGAGGCGACGTTCGTCAGAGCGGACATGCGCGACCCGGACGACATCGCCGCCCTCGTCGACGCGGCCGTCGAGACGTTCGGCGGCCTCGACGTCCTCGTGAACAACGCGGGCGTCGAGACGGACACCGGCGCCGACGAGGCGTCGATGGACGACTGGGCGTTCGTCCTGGAGACGGATTTCCGCTCCTACTGGCTCTGTGCGAAGCGGGCGTTCGCCGAGATGGACCGCGGGAGCGTCGTCAACGTCTCCTCGAACCACGCCTTCCTCACGATGCCGGGGAAGTTCCCGTACAACGCCGTGAAGGCGGGCATCAACGGGATGACGCGCGCGATGGCGCTGGACTTCGGGCCGACAGTCCGCGTCAACACCGTCAACCCGGGGTGGGTCGCAATCGACCGCACGACCGACGACATGCCCGACGAGCGACGCCGCGAACTGGAGTCGATGCACCCGACCGGTCGCATCGGCACTCCGGATGACATCGCGGGCGTCGTCTCCTTCCTCGCCAGCGACGACGCCGCGTTCGTCACGGGCGCGCACCTCCTCGCCGACGGCGGGCGGACCGCGGTCATGCAGGACGACACGCTCCCGGACTATCGGACGCGAAGAGAAGAAACGTAGCGCAACCCGGTCTACTCCGTCCGCGCGTCTTCGACGGCGCCGACGAAGGCCCGGGCGTTCTCCTCTATCGCCTCGAAGTCACCGCGAGCGACCGCGTCGCCGTCGACGATGGAACTGCCGACGCCGACGGCCGCCGCGCCCGCGTCGAAGAACTCGCGGACGTTGTCGAGGCTCACGCCGCCCGTCGGCACCGTCGGGATGTGACCGAGGGGACCCCCCAGCGCGGAGACGAACCCGGGGCCGAGCGTCCCCGCCGGAAACACCTTCACCATGTCCGCGCCCGCCTCGAACGCGCGGACGGCCTCGGTGGGCGTCGCGATGCCGACCAGCGAGGGCTTCCCGTAGCGGTTCGCCGTCCGGACGACCCCCTCGTCGAACGACGGCGTGACGAGGAACTCCGCGCCCGCGAGCACCGTCGCGCGCGCCGTCTCCCCGTCGAGCACCGTCCCCGCCCCGACGGTCACCTCCTCCGCCGTGAACGACGCGGAGACTTCCCGTATCATGTCGAGGACGTCCTCCGTGTTCGCCGTGATTTCGACCGTCGAGACGCCGCCGCGTCGAATCGCGTCGACCGTCTCGACGGCGGCGTCGGCGTCGGTTCCGCGGACGATAGCGACGATACCCGTCTCCCGGATGCGACTCGTCGTCGTGTCGCTCATACTCGTCACTCGCGGAGCGGTCGCTTAAACGCGGGGGTTGGCGCAGCCGATGACCTCCGGTTCGGTTCGTCGTCCTCGGAGCGCCCCCGTGCCGTTCCCAAACTCCGGAGACCCGATTTTCGATTACTTCTGTTCCGTTCAAATTGGAGAATCGTCGATTGCTTCGATTCCGGATGGAATCTCGAATCGTCAGATACACGCCACAAATACCGGTCTAACGTTCCGTACTCGAAGTATTAGACCTCTCCGTTGCTCGTCAATCCACTCAGCTGCGCCGACCATTGGAAGACATACCAAATTGGACATTTGATAGATTTGCTAGTTTTGATAGATTTTCTTTGTTTGTTCTATCTTATATATCTGCTAGTTTTGCTCTCTTTTCTAGTTTGTCCGTACTCGGCGAATCCCTGTCTCCGAGCGGAACCAGGTCCGGCCGGGCCGACAGACCTGTCCCTTGCTCTCCGAATCACCGTCTACTCGGTAGACGTCGACGAACCCCACTCCGCAGTCATCGGACGGTTCCGGGAGAGACGCCGCGACGCGTCCGTCGCGAACGTCGCTCGGTTACGGTCGTGTCGTCATCTTCCGGGACTCTCACGCCCCCTATTTCGTCTCGGAGCGCTCATCTTCCGAGCGCCGAGATTTTTCGTCAACTGGCCAATTGTTTTTATACGTTCTCGAAGGCATTCCTCGTGACGTTATGTCACAGTCAGTTCACGACCGACGCGCAGACGCTCTCGACGGAGACGCACGAGCGCTGTTGGACGAACTCGTCGAGGTCGGTGCACCGGACCTGACTCACCTCTCTCCGGAGCAGGCCCGGACGCTGCTCGGCGACCTGTTCACGCCGGACGCCGACCCGGAACCGGTCTCTCTGGTCGAGGAGCGGACGATTCCGGCGTACGCGCGCGACATCCGCGTTCGGCTCTACGACCCGAATCCGGACGAGGCGCTTCCGGCCGTCGTCTACTTCCACGGCGGGGGCTGGGTCGTCGGCGGGTTGGACACGCACGACAAGGTCGCTCGCGCGCTCGCCGCCGAAGGGGACTGCGTCGTCGTCTCCGTCGACTATCGGAAGGGGCCGGAGCACCCGTTCCCCGCGGCCGTCGAGGACGCCTACCTCGCGACGAAGTGGACCGCCGACAACGCCGCGGAACTCGGGGCCGGCGGCGGGCTCGCCGTCGCGGGCGAGAGCGCCGGCGGGAACCTCGCCACCGTCGTCGCGCAGATGGCGGCCGAGAACGCCGTCGGCGCGCCGGAAATCGACCACCAACTGCTGTTCTACCCCGTGACCGACCACTCGTTCGACACGCCGTCCTACGAGGAGAACGCCGACGGCTACTTCCTCACCGCCCGGGCGATGGTGTGGTTCTGGAACCACTACCTCGAGTCCGATATCGACGGCGCGAACCCCCGGGCCTCCCCCCTGCGCGCCCCGGCGGACGTCCTCGAAGCGCTGCCGCCGGCGACGCTGTTCACCTGCGGGTACGACCCCCTCCGCGACGAGCAGTTCGCGTACGGCGAGCGGCTCGAAGACGCGGGCGTCGCCGTCGAACACGCGCACTACGACGACATGATTCACGACTTCGCCAACATGAGTCAACTCGCCGACCCCTTCCCGAGCATCGGCGCCGCCGCCGACGCCCACGCCCGCGCCGGCGCGGCGCTTCGAGGGGCCTTCGAGTAGGCGGTCGGAATGTCCGCAAACGACACCACCGCCTACGAGTCGACGGGGTTCTACAGCCGCGGGACCCGCTGTGCGGCATCGCTGTACCGTCCCCCGGACTCCGAGACGGACGCGGACCCGCCCGTCGTGGTGATGGCGAACGGGTTCGGACTGCCACGGCGGGCCGGACTCCCCGCTTTCGCCGAGCGGTTCGCCGCCCGCGGACTGGCCGTCCTCCTGTTCGACTACCGCTCGCTCGGCGAGAGCGAGGGCGACCCGCGAAACCTCGCGCTCCCGTTCGCGCAGGTCGCGGACTGGCGGGCCGCGATTTCGCACGCTCGGACCATCGACGGCGTCGACGGCGACCGAATCGGCGTCTGGGGCTTCTCGCTCGGCGGCGGCGGGGCGCTCGTCGCCGCCGCCCGGGAGGACGTCGACGCCTACGTCGGCCAAACGCCGATATTCGACGGCGCGCGCACGCTCTCCTACATCGTCGGACAGATGGGCCCGACCTACGGGCTCCGTACGACGGCCGCGGGTCTCCGCGACCTCGGGCGGAAGTACACCGGCCGGGAGCCGTACTACATCCCCATCTGGGGGACGTACCCCGACGAACTGCCGGCGCTCCCCACGCCCGGTTCGAAGGAGGGACACGAGGCCGTCGCCGGCGAGGACGCGACCGACCCGTCGGTGAACCGCTGTGCGGCCCGCGCGTTCGTCACGTTCGGTCTCTACCGACCGATAACGAATGCGCGCTCGCTCGACTGTCCGGCGCTCGTCGTCGAGGGGACGCGGGACCAAATCGCGCCGAAGGGAGCCATCTCCGCGACGGTCGACCGACTCCGAGACGTGCGGTGGGTCGCCGTCGACGCCGACCACTTCGGGGCGTTCTTCGGCGAGACGTTCGAGGAAGTCGTCGAGGTGGAGGGCGCGTTCCTCGAACGGCACCTGCTCGGCGAGGGTGAGGCGGCCGTCGTCGAAGACGACGCACTCGCCTGAGCCGTTCGGACGCTCGGCCGTGGCGGTTCCCGCCCGACGCGGAACGGCGTTCAGAAGTCGCCGAGCGCGGTCTGGTTCCGCTTCAGCGCCGTCGCCTCGTAACCGCGCCGCGTCAGGGTCTCCGCGAAGGCGTCCGTCGACCCGTGCTGGGTGTACACTCGGTCGGGGTCGACGGCGTCGACGAGGTCGCAGAGTTCCGCGAAGTCGCAGTGATCGGAGAGGGGAAACGTCTCGTCGAAGTCGCCGCGGAACTTGAACGCGTCGTCGACGGCCCATCCCGAGAATCCCGCCTTGAGGGCGCCCGCCTCTTCGGCGAGGTTCCCGATCCAGTCGATTCGCGCCGTCGTCATCGGGAGGACGAGGGCGTCCCCCGGTCCGAGTTCCGTCTCGGACTCGTACTTCTCGGCGCCGAACGACACGTCGAGGTGCGACTCCACCACGTCGTTCACCCGGAAGACGGCGTCGGTGGTGAACAGGCGCTCGCGGCCTGCCTCTCGGGCGAGCAACTGGAGTTTCTGCGCCCGACCGAGAGCGTAGCCGAACAGCAGCACGGGTTCGTCCGTCTCCCGCAACCAGGAGACGATATCCGAGGCGACCGTCTCGTGGTCGGGGAAGACGTACTCGGGTTCGCCGTACGTCGTTTCGACGACGAGAACGTCGGCGTCCGGCGGTTCGAAGCCGTCGAGGTAGAATCGAGGTCGAGTGCAGACGTCGCCCGTGTAGAGGTAGCGGGTCCCGTCCGGGTCGGTCACGAGGGCGGCCGTCGACCCGGCGACGTGGCCCGCCGGGAACAGTTCGATTCGCTCGTCCGTCGTCGCGTGCAGGGGGATATCGCGGCGCGCCGACGCCAAGTCGGCGGTCAGCGGCGAGCACACCGCCGTCGCCTCGCCCTCGGGGAAGTGGTCGCCGTGCGCGTGGGAGACGACGGTGACGTCGCCGTCCGGATCGTCGGCGTCGCAGACGACGCGCGTGCCGTCGGAGAGCGTTATCTCGATGCCGTCGCGGTACTGGACCGTCACGTTCGGTCGTAGCACCGCGGACGCAAGGCGGTTCCGGGCGGAGCGGGACGAACCGAGGACGTTCACTGTGAGTCGAACAGCGACTCGACCCGGTCCAGCGTGTCCGCATCGCCGCGGCCGAGGTCCGGACGGACGCCGAGGAAGCGCGGGAAGCGGAGCGCGTACCCCGAGTCGTACTCCGTCGAGGACTGTATCTCCTCGTACGCGACTTCGAGCACCACCTCGGGCTTCAGTTCGACGAGGCGCCCCTCCCGGTTCACGACGCGCGCTTCGAGTTCCTCGGTGAGGTCGGCCAGTTCCTCGTCGGTGTAGCCGGTCGAGAGCCGACCGACTTCGCGGTGTTCGTCGGTCTCCGAGTCGTAACAGGCGAGGTAGAGCCGACCCAGCCACTCGCTCCGCCGGCCCTCGCTGTACTTCGCGCGGGTCACCACGAGGTCGAGCGGTTCCATCGTCGGCTTGAGTTTCAGCATGCGCCCGACGCGCCGCCCGGGTTGGTACGCCGCGGCCGCGTTCTTCATCATCAGCCCCTCGTGGCCGCGTTCCAGCGCCTCCTCGTAGAGCGTCGCCGCCGAATCGGGGTCCTCGGGCGACGCCGACGCGGACGCCGCCCGTTCGAGTCCGGCGACGCCCCCTTCGGGGTCCGGGTCGACCGGCGAGAACGCGGCTTCGAGGCGTTCCAGCCGTTCGGCCGCCGGGCGGTCGAGCGTCGTCTCGCCGTCGTAGAGGCAGTCGAACAGGTGGACGACGACGGGAATCTCCCCGACCATCGCCTCGATGTCGGACTCGCGTTTGACCCGCCGGGAGAGCGTCTGGAAGACGACCGGCGAGCGGGATTCCTCCCGAATCGTCTCGGGCGCGTACCCGACGAGTTCGCCGTCGAAGACGGCCCGTTCGGTCGCGGTCCCCGCCGTCCCCTCGCGGACCGCGCGGACGACGTCCGGGAACTGAGTCGTCACCTCTTCGAGACGCCTCGTGAACAGTCGCACGTCGTCGCCGTCGACGTGCACCTGTATCCGGATGCCGTCGTACTTGTACTCACATCTGACCGCCTCCCCGCCGTCCGCCGCGGCGTCGGACAGGCCGTCACCCAGCGTTTCGGCCTTCTCGGCGAGCATCAGCTGAATCGGTCTGAACAGTTCCACGTCGAGTTCTCCGAGGGCGTCGACGCCGCCGTCGCGCGCCGTCTCCGCGACGACGGCGAAGTCGTTCGTCACCTGATAGGCGCGTTCGACCGCGTCGACCGACCCCTCCTCGCCGTCGAGGAAGGCGACGGCGATGGCGTCCCGAATCGTCCCCTCGCCGACGCCGACCCGCAGGTGTCCGAGGGCGGTCCGGACGACGTAGCGGGCCTCGTCGGCCGTCGCGTCGGAGACGAGTCCGGCGAGGGCGTCGACGCGCCGCCCCTGACTCCCCTCCCCCTCGTAGTCGGCCAGTCCGCGCAGGTCGTCGTGGACGCGTTCGACGGTCAACTCGCGGGAGAACAGCGTCTGCTGGCCACCGTTGTCGACGGCCCACGCCGCCGCGTCGCCGAGGTCGCCCGTCTCGCGCCACCGCTCGCGCACCTCCGCTTCGGCGGCGCCGGTCGCCGCGAGGACGGCCTCCAAGGTGAGACTGGAAGAGACGCCGAGTTCCCCGCGGTCGTACGCGGGGAACAGTCGCCCGCGCGCGAGGACGACCAGTCGCGGCAGGAGGTCGCCGGCGCCGGCGAACGCCTCGGCCAGGATATCGCGCTTCTCGTTGTTCGAGGCCGTCGCCGCGAGGCGGTCGTACACGTCGACGAGAGCGGCGTACTCCATCGACGTCGCTAGGGGCGGGAGCGGCAAAAGGCTCTCGCGGCCGGCGGTTCAGAACACCGCCGCGACCGCCGCCCGCACCACCGGAACCCACAGACGCTGGCGACACTGCCCACGCTGGAATCAGACGATACGGAACGTCGGAAACGAGGGGTGAGGGGAGGGCGGTCACCGGCGTCGTCCGCCTCGAACCCGGAGGTTCGCCGACCCGACGTTTCTTACCCGTCGTCCGTGATAGAGTGTACATGGTATCGAGTGACGACGTGCTGTCGCGCGACCCGGACGACACGGTGCGAGTGCTGGACGCCGACGGGGCCGTCGTCGCGCCGGACCTCCTGCCGGACCTGGGCGGGGAGACGCTCGCCTCGATGTACCGCGATATGCTGTTCTGTCGGCGGTTCGACGAGCGGATGATAAGCCTCCAGCGGCAGGGGCGCATCGGGACGTACTCGTCGCTCGCCGGGCAGGAGGGCTCGCAGATGGGGTCGACGTACGCGCTCGCCCCCGAGGACATCGTCTCCTACCAGTACCGCGAGCACGGCGCCGTCGTCGGCCGCGGGTTCCCGTGGGAGTACCTCCTCTACTGGGCGGGCCACGAGGCGGGGAACGCGGCGCTGGCCGACGAGGAGATTCTCCCGCTGAACATCGCCATCGCGGACCACCTCCCGCACGTCGTCGGCGCGGCGATGGCGTTCAAACTCCGGGAGGAGTCGCGGGTGGCCGTGGCGCACTTCGGCGACGGCGCGACGAGCGAGGGGGACTTCCACGAGGCGATGAACTTCGCCGGCGTGTACGACGTGCCCGCGGTGTTCGTCTGCAACAACAACCAGTGGGCCATCTCGACGCCGCGGGCGCGACAGACCGCGAGCGAGACGTTCGCCGGGAAGGCCGTCGCCTACGGATTCGACGGGGTGCGGGTCGACGGGATGGACCCGCTGGCCACCTACGTCGTGACGCGGGCGGCCCGCGAGCGAGCGCTGGACGCCGAGAGCGACGACCCGCGTCCGACGCTCGTCGAGGCGGTGCAGTACCGCTTCGGCGCGCACACGACGGCCGACGACCCCTCCGTCTATCGGGACGACGCGGAGGTCGAAGAATGGAAGAAGAAGGACCCGTTGGACCGCTTCGAGGCGTTCCTCCGCGACCGGGGGCACCTCGACGACGAGCGGAAAGCGGAGATGGAGGCCGAGGTGAAGGAGACGCTGGCGGACGCCGTCGACCGGATGGAGTCGTTCGAGGCCGACCCCGAGTCGATGTTCGACTACACCTACGCGGAGGCGACGCCCGAGATTCGGGAACAGCGCGAACGGTTCCGAGACCTGCGCGAGCGACGGGGCGACGAATCGTTCCTGCGGGAGTAGCGCCGCCGTCGCCCGAGAACGACGGCGGGGAGTCGAGGCGACCGATTCGGCGCTACTCGTACCGGTCGTCGGCGCCGTTGAGCGCCATCCAGTACCGAATCAGCGCCGAGGCGTCCTTCTCCTCGTCGTCGGCGAGGCGGCGGGTCGCGCGGAAGGCCTCGTGGACGACGGCGTTCATCGGGAGGGCCGTCCCCTCCTCGTGGGCGACGGACCGCGCGTAGCCGATGTCCTTGTCCCAGATGGCCCGCGCGCCCAGTCCCTCGACGTCCCGCGTGAAGTCGCCGGTGAGGAAGTTCTCCGCGACGTCCATGCCGAAGAACTCGGCGAACAGCGTCGGGTCGACCCCGTTGTCGCGGGCGAACTCGACTATCTCGGCGTCGAGCGCCCGCCGCCCGGCGTAGCGCATCTGGAGGCCGAGTTTGAGTATCGTCCCGTCGGGGACGGGGCCGACTCTGACGTGCGCGTCCGAGAGCACGTCGAGCAACGGCGTCGCCGCCGCGTAGTGCTCCTCGCTCCCGCCGACCATCATCTGATAGCCCTCCCTCGGCGCCGCGCCGGTGATCGGCGCTTCGACGAACCTCGCTCCGACCTCGGCGCACAGGTCCTCGCAGACCCGCGAGGTGTCCGGGTGCGTGGTCGTGGCGTCGACGAGGAGTTGCCCCTTCGAGAGCGACCCCGCGAGTCCGTCCGCGCCCTCCATCGTCGCCTCCACCTCCGGACTCCCGGGCACCGCCATCACCACCGCGTCGGTGGCCTCCGCGACCGCCGCCGGGGAGTCGGCCGCCGTCGCGCCGCGGTCGACCGCCTCTTCGACTCGTTCGTCGTCGACGTCGTACACCGTCACCTCGCGGTCGGGGAGCAGTCGGTCGAGGAACTCCGTCCCGATGTAGCCGGCGCCGACGAGTCCGATTCGGTCCATGCGTCGTGCCGTCGACGGCGTTCCTCAATAAACCTCGGACGCTCGCCCCTGACCGGCTCCCGACCGATACCCGACCGAGCCACTCCGGTATCCGCTCGGTCGGTGCGCTTTTGGGAGCGACGGGAGACGTTCGGCCGATGGCGCACGACATCGCGGTGATACCCGGCGACGGCATCGGCAGAGAGGTGGTCTCGGAGGCGTTTCCGCTCGTCAGAGACGTAGCCGAGGCGCGCGGTACGACGCTCGCACCGACGGAGTTCGACTGGGGGAGCGAGCGGTATCTGGAGGAAGGAGAGATGATGCCCGAGGACGGACTGGACCGCCTCGAAGCCTACGACTCGATTCTCCTCGGCGCGGTCGGACATCCGGACGTTCCCGACCACGTCACCCTGCACGGACTGCGCCTCCCGATAACGAAGGGGTTCGACCAGCACGTCTGCCGGCGGCCCTCGTACCTCTTCGAGGGGGTGGACAGCCCCCTCCGCGGGTACGACGCCGGCGAGATAGATTTCGTCGTCTACCGGCAGAACACCGAGGGGGAGTACGCCCACGTCGGCGGGCGGGAGCACGAGGGCTCCGACAACGAAGTCGCGGTGCAGAGCGCGGTGTTCACACGGGAGGCGACGGAGCGACTCGTCCGGCCCGCGTTCGAGGCGGCGGCCGCCCGCGAGGGGAAACTGACCAACGTCACGAAGTCGAACGCGCAGGCGTACGGTATGGTGTTCTGGGACGACGTGGTCGAGGAGGTGAGCGCCGACTACCCCGGCGTGGAGGTGGAGCGACTGCTGGTCGACGCCGCGAGCATGGACTTCGTGCGCCGCCCCGAGGAGTTCGACGTGATAGCGGCGTCGAACCTCTTCGGCGACGTCCTGACCGACCTCGGCGCCATTATCTCCGGAAGTATCGGGCTGGCACCCTCCGCGAACGTCGACCCGACGGGGACGTATCCCTCGATGTTCGAACCGGTCCACGGGAGCGCCTTCGACATCACGGGCGACGGCGTGGCGAACCCTCTCGCGACCGTGCTCTCGTGTTCGATGATGCTCCGGAACCTCGGCGAGGAGGATGTCGCGGACGCCCTCCGCGAGGGGGTCGCGGCACAACTCGCCGACGAATCGGCGCCCCGAACGCCGGATATCGGCGGCGAGGGGACGACCGAAGAGGTCGTCTCCGACCTCCGAACCCGACTGCTCGGGTGAGTACAACCGGGACCGCGAGGTGTGTCGCCTCCGCCGACTCGGAACTCCTCGCTCTCGGCAGACTGCGGCTACTTTCCTTTCTTCCCGGGGTTCGTCGCGATGTCGGCCCAGACGAGTCGGTGGTCCGACGCTTCGTCGACGTCCTCCAGCAGACCGTCCTCCGTCGTGGCCTCGCTCGGCCAGACGACCGACGAGTCCCGCAGCGAGAGGTCCGGAGAGGGGAGGACGTAGTCGATGAGTTCGACGACGCCCTCCACGTCGCCGCCGGAACGCGTCCCGGTGGGAAGGCCGTACTGGAACCCGCCCGGACTCGTCGGGAGGCGGTCGGTGTTGAAGTCGTCGTTGTCGACGAAGAACTTCTGTGCGGGTTGGAGCGGGCGGGCGTCTCGACCCCGGCCCGGGCCGGCGTTCATGTCGCCCATTAGCACGTACGACGCGTCGTCGTCGAGACCTCCGTGCTCGCCGCTGTCGTCGTAGATGTACTCCTCGCCGGCGACGTAGTCCGCGAAGAACCGGACCTCGTCGTGGTTCCACTTCCCGTTGAAGTTGTTCGCGCCGTCGAAGCCCGGCGGCGTCGGGTGCGCGAACAGGCCGTGGACCGTTCCCCCCTTGACTCGGAACGGAACGTCGACGTGCGTCTTCGAGGAGAGCCGGTAGACGTCGAGTTCCTCCTCGGTGAGGTAGAGCGCCGTCCCGTCGCCTTCGGGGTCCGTGACGACTCCTTCCTCGCCCTTCACCGGGATGAGGTTGTCTGGCATATCGGCCCACTTGAACGTCTGGAAGGTCCGTATCTCCGATTCTACGATCGGGTACTTGCTCGCGACCGCGAACGCGTAGTGGCCGGGGAACTCACCGAACCCGAACGCGTCGCCGGGCCGCGCACCGGCCTCTCCGTCCTTGTTGAAGTCGTAGTCCTCGTCGGGGAGGACGCCCGTGTTGCTGGTCGGCTGGTACGTGTGTTCGTAGTCGATACCGTCGAGGTCGTCCCGTTGCGGAACGCTGAGGTAGTTCTCGACGAACGCGTCGATATTCGTAGTATCGGTGTGTTCGCCCTCCTGCAGGTTGTTCGTGAGTTCGTTGACGACGAGGACGTCCGGTTGAGCCTCCTGAACGACTCGGGCGGCCGCCTCCGCCTGCTCGTCGCCTTGCTCTTGAACCTGCCCCGTCTCCAGTTCGATCACGTTGAAGGCCGCGTAGCGCACCCCGCGCCGCCGGTTTCGATTCCGTCGCCCCTGTCGACCGCTAGCGACACCGGTCAATCCGGCAGCTGCTGCCGTACCGCCTATCGTCTTGAGTAGCGTTCGTCTCGTTTGAAATAGCGACATCGAGTACGTTGATACAACGGGTTGTTATTAAATTCATAATATGTGTATCGGAGAAATTTTCTAATCCGAACTAATATCTCGCCGGTCGACGATTCGCAGTAGCGGTTCCGACGACAGTTCCCTGCTTCCGTGATTGATACTCACTGACATCTCGTAGCCCGGCCGAAACTCGCCGAGGAGGGATCCGCCGTCGCCGCCCACGCGAGAAACCTCCGTCCTCGGACGTTGGCGAGAATGCGGACGAACGCACGGTCTCGACTCAACAGACGTGTGATCTTCCGAACCGCCGGAATAGCGGTTCGCAGGTCGTCTCTCCCGGATTCTACGGCTTGAATGGGGTGGGATGAGGGGACAGCGCTGACCCCCTTAAATCTACTTTGCTTTATTGGACTAAAACAAAGTAGACTGTAAACTCGCCTGAAGCACGGAATTTGCCATCTATACGCCACCACTGTACAGATTTCAAATATATAAACTACCAGTCGCTATACCAATTCTGTTCGTACGAAGACTTTTTGTTTGAAGGCAGAGAGAGTCAATTGATGTCCGAGGAAAATAACAAGACATCTACGAGCACCGACGATACGGCATCTACTTCCGATACCGACTCCCCTATTGGCTCCTCTTCTCTCCAAGAACTATGGGAGACGCTCGCTTCTCTTCCGGCACTTGAGCACCCAGTTATTGAACCGGGTTTCGTTCATGCCGGGGTTGAGAATGTAGTCCGGAATCAACGGAGTGTCGAAGAGATTGTTCAAGAGTACGTGAGGTCAAGCGGAGTAGAAAGGATGTCAGACGCATTCTCGCCCCCTGAGTACCGGCAGGGGATTGTGCAGAGTACGGCTGAACAGGCCGCCAAGAGAATTCACAAGGCGGGCGTAAGTGCGGCTCTGCAACAGTTCCACGAACCCGAAGCCATAGTTTCTGCTCTTCAGCCTGCTATCCAGAATCAAAAGCTACTCGCCGAGGTCGTCGAAGAGATCGCTCGGCCAGCAGGAGCATCTCTTAGTCCCTCCCTGTTCGGAGTACCATCAACTTCGACCTCATCTACTGCCTACGCCCAGACCGAATCGGTTAGCTTCACCAGCGGTGTCGCAGTAGGCGAAAGTCGAACATCGACGAGTAACAGTTCGGCTTCGCAAGCAGTCTCACCGTCACATCGCGTCGACGATTACTCGTTTGCACTCCGGCAACTGCAGATCTTCTCCCTTCATTGTCGATACCGTGCTACGGAAGTTATAGACAACCCGGACGAAATCGCGGTCGTCACCCTTGTTGCTATTGTGTTCCTGCTCCAATTCGTGGAAATAGAGACCCTGACTGAGTTTGGCGCGCTAGCCGGTCTCTCCGGACTGGCCGTCCGTCTTGCCCTCTTCACTCTCAAAAAAGACAGACCAGGAATCAAGTAGGAGCCTTAGTCCCCTGCGAGGGCCGTTGCTTGTCGCTTCCGACTTCGGTTTTTCACGTAGATGTTCTTAACTGATAGTGGGGCCAACAGAGAGTCAGCGAGAATGAACAGAAAACCCGTCTCTTCCAGTAACCTCCGGAGTGTCGGATACGATTCATCGGCAAATACGTTAGAAATCGAGTTCCATAGCGGTCAAGTGTATCAATATTTCAACGTTCCAGAGTCAATCTACCAAGGGCTGATGAACGCCGCTTCGCACGGCAAGTACCACCACCGACACATCAAAAACAACTATCGATATAAGCGCATCTAGAACCAGTTAGAACCGACTCAGATTTTGATGGGGTGTAGAAGAGAGCAGCGCTGTATGCACTGAGAAAATGATACTCGGCTATTGACGGATCTCTTCCGAGAGGCACTGTCTAGTTAAACTGGATCGGCCGATTTCTCTCGCTTGAGGCGGATAGTGAGAATCATACTGAGTTTGAGAAACGACTCGACGGCTACTCGACCGGAGAGATGAGTAGTAGGGCGAACTGAATTCAGAGTTTGCACCGCTCTGTTTTCGTCAAGGAGCGAGCCTCACTCGTCCAAAATCGCTTATCTAGACAGTGCCCTCGGATATTCTTTCCTACTTTGAGCCCATCAGATTTTAGATAGGACGGAGTAGCTATCGGAAACGCAATTAAGTAACGCAATATAAATATAGGGAATTAAATATGGTTATTGTATAATTTCGACCTAGAAATATTCGGCCATACGTCGCATATCCGTACCTAAGTACCAAAAATCATGTAGGAGAGCACAACAGTCATACGAATTCTTTATTTGTTGCTTTTCCTCCGGCGGGGAGAGATGTAACGACGGAAATGGGTCTGTCTGACGTCTGAATAGAGGAGTTACAGGAGGGTCGCAATATACTGGACTTGAATCCGCCACGGTCGCCCACGCTTCTAGTTGGTGTCAGTCGTGCTGATCGCCCTCAGAGTCACTGACTGGGTCAAACTGAACGTGTGACCTATTACTCTACTTTTTGGAGCTGCCCCGCGTAGGTGGGTCCATCACCACTGAGTGGGTCGAATCCTGCGGTAATTACGGTTGCAGGCGGCAGGCCGGACGTCAAATACATTACTGAGCATCACGCGAACTCGGAATGCATCGGCAACCGGGGGCAACTATTTTCGGCCGCCGTTTTTTGCTCATCACTCGTCGCGCAACGTGATGACGGCGTCCAGCGCTAGTGCACCGTCGACGGACGCTAACACCGGATTGACGTCTATCTCGGCGATTTCCGTCCGTTCCGCCAGTAAGTCGCCGACGGTCCGCAGGACCGTTGCAAGCCCGTCGATATCCGCCGGGGCGCTCCCCCGGTACCCTTCGAGTAAGGGTGCGGAGCGAAGTTCTCGAAGTGCGGCGCGCGCCTCGGCGTCGGTGATGGGGGCGAGACGATGAGCGGTGTCCTCGAAGAGTTCGGTGAACACACCGCCGAGGCCCGCGAGCACGACCGGTCCGAAGGATGGGTCGCGGATTCCACCGACGATGACTTCCGTTCCGGAGGCCGTCTCCGCAGCGGCTTCGACGAGCACCTGAGCTTCGATACCGGCGTCGTCCGCGCGGCCCAGTATGTCTGCCGCGACATCAGCCGCTTCGTCCGCGTCAGTCACACCGACCGTCACGCCGAGACCGTCCATCCATTCGCTCTTGTGGACGACCGCCGGCGACGACACCTTCAGTACGGCGGGAAATCCGATCTCTTCGGCGGCATCTGCGGCTGCTCCGGGCGTCGAGACGACCTCGAATGCGGGCGTATCGACCCCCCACTCGGTGAGCACCGTCTTCGCTTCGGCCTCGGTGAGCGTCGTCCGACCGTCGGTGCGGGCGCGGGCGATGGGGTCCTCGCTCATCGGGTGCTCACCCCCGCGGGCGCGGCCGACGCAGAGACTCTCGCGTACTCCGCAAGCGCGACCATCGCATCCGCGACGTCTTCGGGTGACTCGAAAACGGAAACACCGATCTCTTCGAGAGCGGTGCGGTCGGCTTCCATCTGCGAGTGCGGAGCGGCGGTGGCGAACAGAACCGGTTTGCCGGTTTCCTCGGCCAATCCGTCGAGGGCGTCGACCGGGAACCCTAACGCGGCTTCGTGCAGTTCGTAGACGACTACCGCGTCGACGTTCGTATCTTCCGCCACCGCCCGAACGACGTCGCCGAAGGCTGGCATCGGTCGACCGGTATCGACTGGATTAGCGGCGTACGTAATTCCGGGGAGGATTTCGGTCACCCGCTCGGTCGTCTCCTCGGAGAGCGACGGGAGTGAAACCCCCGCCTGCTTGAGACGGTCCGCGATGACGATTCCGGGTCCAGCCTGCGCGGTGACGATACCGACGTTCGTTCCACGGGGAAGCGGTGCCGTCGCGGCGAGATGACCGGCGTCAAGCAGTTGGCTAGTAGATTCGACTGTCGGTACTCCGTACTGCGCGAATCCGGCCTCGTACAGCGCATGGTCGCCCGTGAGTGCTCCCGTGTGCGATTCCGCGAAATCGCTCACGTCGGCGGTGCCGACTTTGTATGCAAACACTGGTGTCTCCGCGTCGTAGCAGGTTTCGAGCAGCGAGCGCGCGTCGTCGGTTCCCTCAAGGTGAAGGGCGATCGCGCTCGTACTCGGGTCGGAATCGAAGTAGTCAATCGCCTCCTCGAAGCCGACGTTTGCCCGGTTCCCGAGACCGACCATCGCGGAGAGGCCGCGGCGCTCGTTCACCGCCCGAAACGCGACCGAATGAGCGATGCCGCCGCTCTGAGCGATCACGGCGAGGCCGCCCGCCGGGACGTCCTCCACCCCGGTCGCGAACGAAGCGTAGAGACCCTCGTCCGGGACGACGAAACCGCTCGTATTCGGGCCGAGGAGAGCGATACCGTGCTCCGTTGCACTCGCGGTGATCCGTCGTTGAAGCTCCCTTCCGTCCTCGCCTGCCTCCGCGAAACCGCCCGCGTAGATCACCGCTGCGCCGACCCCCGCTTCCCCGCACTCCTCGATAGTGTCAGGGACGACCGAGGCTGGCACACAGAGGAGCGCCAGATCGACGTCATCATCGATGGCTCCGATCGAACCGACGAACGATTCGCCGAATATCTCGCCCTCTCGGGAGGGATTCACCGGATAGACGGGCCCCTCGAAGTCGCGGACGTTCTCCATCGCTTCGTATCCGATTTTCCCCTCCGTCGTCGACGCTCCGACGACGGCGATCGAGGAAGGATCGAACAGCCTGCTAATCTCGATAGTGCGTGTCACGTGCACCCGTATTCGGAACGTTCTCATAGTGCTTTCGGGAGCACGTCGTCTCGATCGCGGTCGGGTTTCGTCAGGCGCCGTCTGAGGCGCCTGCGCTTCCACTCTGCGCCTCTCGAACGGCTGCGTACGGTGGTCAGTGCTACTGCGGATATCTCGAATGGTGTAGATTACCGCTTCCCGTTCCGGTCGACGATCAGAGGCGCACAGCAGCGAAGGCCGCTACTGAGTCCGCGACTACTGCTGTGCGATGACTCCGGCTCTGAGCGATCGATTCGTCTATTCTCCGAGATCCCCGTGAACGGTTAAAAACTAGCCATACAAGACTAAGTCTGTAATGGGTCAGGAGTCCCCTCTCAGCGCTTTGCATGAGGTTCGGTGTCGTTTACCAACGTACACTCCCGGCGGTCTCGTATTTCGGAACGGGGCGACAGGGGGGCGTTCGAGAAATTCGGACGACCGAACGCGGCCCCTGCGTCGGGGATCCGTGATTCGTGAGTTTGTATGGACGTAGCCTTGGTAGCTAACCACACGGTTGTGCGAAGCGGCAAACGTCCGAGATAATCGGATGATTTATACCCGCCGCGTACAGAACGATAAACCATGAGTAATAGTGTGTCGGGGCTGAAAACCGTCGAACGGGCGTTCGAGATACTCGAATTACTCAAAGAGAAGAAGGAAATCGGCGTCGCGGAACTCGCCCGCGAGATGGATATTCCGAAGAGCACGGTCCACGACTATCTCCGTACGCTGACGTCGATGGGCTACGCCGTCAACGAAAACGGGAAGTATCGACTGGGATTCAGACTGCTGGAGTTCGGGGGACAGCTGAAGTACCGGAACCGATTGTTCCACATCGCGAAGCCGGAACTCGAGCGCATCGCCGAGCAGACGGACGAGATAGTCAGCGTCAACGTCGAGGACCGGGGCCGTTTTGTCATTCTTCACGCGGAACACACCTCGAAGTCGCTCCAACTCGGAATCTATCCCGGAATCACGATTCCGATTCACACTCACGCGGCCGGCAAAGTGATGCTAGCCGGATACGACGACGGCAGGGTAGACGAAATCATCGACCAACACGGGCTGACCGCGGTGACAGAGCACACGATTACCGACCGCGACGAGTTGGAGGCCGAACTGGAAACGATACGCGAACAGGGATACGCGGTCGATTGGGACCAACAGGTCGTCGGGATGGGCGTCGTGGCGGCCCCGGTGAAGGTCGAAGATCAGGTCGTCGGATCAATCGGCATCGTCACCCCTACAGACCACCTTCGGGACGAGGAGTACTGCGCCGAACTCGCGAGCGAGGTACAGAAATCGGCCAACATCGTCTCGGTAAACTACCAGTACTCTCCCTAAGGACCTAGAGACGCCCTCTACTCCTCGATATCGGTAGAATGGAAAACCTGCGACTATTGTCCACAATCTATAAGTACCATCTCACGCTGATAGAGGTATGCCTAATCGTAGCAGGCGAGAGCTACTCAAACAGGTTGGCGGAGTTTCGACAATCGGCGTCGCGGGTCTCGCCGGGTGTGCGGGGAGCCCGGGAGAGAACGGCGGCGGCGGTGGAACAGGCTCAGGGGGTGGCGGGTCCGGGTCAGAGGAAGGCGGGTCCGCTGGCGGCGGGAACATCGATGAGTTGACAGTCGGCGTCTTCGCACCGTACACGGGTGCGTTCGCACCCTGGGGAGAGTCCGTGACGGCGGGCTCCGTTCTCGCGAAGGAGGACCTCGAATCCGAGTTCGACATCTCGATCGAACTTCGGGAGTACGACACGGAAACCGACCCGAGCACGGCGCTCGAACGGATGAAACGGGCCGTCACGTCCGACGGTATCGACTTCGCTCACGGCGGAATCTCCTCCGCCGTCTGCACGAGTATCGGGTCGTGGGCGTCTAACAACGGCGTCTCCTACATCGCACAAGGGGCGTCCGACTCCATCACCGGGAGTGCGTGCGCCGAGCACATGTTCAGTGTGTATCAGTCGAACACGATGATGGCGCGGGCGGCCGGACCGCGAATGGCGAACGAGGCCGACTCGTGGTACATCCTCTACTCCGATTACGTATGGGGACAGACTGCAAACGAGGTGATCAGCTCCACCCTCGAGGAGAACGGTGCGACGGTCGTCGGGGCGGACGCGACGCCGTTCCCGGGCGACGACTACACACAGTACATCAACAACGTCCAGAACTCCGACGCCGACGCCGCGGCGTTGCTCATCCCCGGTCTCGACGCCCGGTTAGCGATGGAGCAGATGATGAACACCGGTCTCCACGAGGAACTGACCCTGATGTTCCACCAGTTCGAGGATCTCGTGATGTGGGGGCTCGGAAAGGAAGCCGCGGCGGCGGTCGATATCGGACCGACGGGATGGGTGAACGCCGTCGACACCGGCGAGGAGTTCAAACAGCGGGTGGTCGAGGAGAGCGAAACAGACCCGTTCGCCCGTCACTACATGGCCTACGCATCGCTCGACCAACAAGTTCGTGCGGCGATGCGAGCGGGGTCAACCACCGCTGCGGATATCACGAGCGAACTGGAGGGCCACGAGATAGGGAGCGCCGTCGCCGACATTCAGCCCGGGACGCTGCGCTGGCGCGCGTGCGACCACCAACTCATACAGCCGACCCACGTCGTCTCCGGACTGGAGACGAGTGCCATGCAGGACGACCCGTGGAAGCAGTGGTTCGGCGTCGACGAGACGCTGGCCGGCAGTGACCTCGCACGAACGTGCGAAGAGACGGGCTGCCAACTGTAAGAATCGTCACATGGCGTACACGCTTCCACCGTCACTCAACCCGGCAAGCGAGGAGTCGTCTCCGGGAGCGATGGCACTCATCGTCGTTCTCGCGCTGCTCCTCGCGAACGCCTTCGCGATGCGACCCGGACTGTTCGTCGACCAGGTGGTCGGCGGTCTCGTCTACGGGTTCATACTCGTCCTGTTGGCGCTCGGTCTCTCGATCATCCTCGGGTTGCTCGGCGTCGTGAACTTCGCGCACGGGGCGCTATTCATGCTCGGGGCCTATCTCACGTTCCAAGTCGTCGTCGAGTGGGGCCTCTCGTTTTGGGTCGCGCTTTTCGTCGTTCCGCTGCTCGTGGGCGCGTTGGGCATCGTTATCGAACGAACCGTCCTGTATCGACTGTACGACGAGACGCCGCTCATCGGTCTGCTGGCGACGTTCGGACTCGCGCTGATGCTGGACGAGGCCACGCGCGCGGTCTGGGGGGCGTCGCCGCTCAGCGTGCCGACGCCGGAGGTCCTCTCGTCGAGCTTCGATCTCGTTATCACCAACGTCGCCAACTTCCGGCTGTTCACCGTCCTCGTGAGCGTCTGTGCCATTACGGCGGTGTACCTGCTCATCGAACGAACGGACTTCGGTCTGTCCGTCCGAGCGGGGGTCTTGGACCGAGAGATGGCCGAACTCGTCGGCGTCAATATCCCGCTTCGATTCGTCCTCATGTTCTTCCTCGGTGCGGCGACCGCCGGCCTCGGCGGTGTCCTCCGAGGTACGGAGGTCGGAATGGACATCGGGATGGGCGATCAGTTCATCATTCTCGCATTCGTCGTCGTGGTCGTCGGCGGGGTCGGAAGCCTGTTCGGGAGCGTGATATCCGGACTGCTCATCGGCGAGGCCGTCTTCGTGACGCCGCTCGTTCTGAGCACGCTTGCCAGCAGGACCAACGTCGCGGCGTTCGACATCTCGGGAATCGGCGGACTGATGCCGTACCTCGTGATGATCATCGTGCTGCTCGTGAGGCCGCGCGGCCTGTTCGGACAGGAGGGCTTCCTCGAATGAGCGGACAGCGCTCGCCGACCTCCATCGTCAACCGAATAAGCGACGCGGTGCCGGTCGACTCCGTGTCGACACTGCAGGTTCCGCTCGGATTGCTCGCCATCGTAATCTTCATCCGTCCGGTCGTCTCCCACCCCCTACTGCTCGGCTACGAGCAGATAGCCAACACCATCCTCATCTGGATGCTGTTCGCAGTGGCGTTCAACCTGCTCATCGGCTACTCCGGTCTCCTCTCGTTCGGTCACGCGATGTTCCTCGGTATCGGAGCGTACGGGGCCGCTATCGGGACGCTCACGTGGAACCTCCCGTTTCTGCTCTCCGCGGCCATCGGCATCACAGTCGCGACGCTTCTCGGATACCTCCTCGGTCGGCTCACGGTCGCCCGCGGGGAGATTTACTTCGCCATGCTGACGCTGGCGTTCGCCCAGTCCATCTACTTCATCGCCAACCAGAACTACGGCGGTCTGACCGGCGGGAGCACCGGTATCAGCGGAGCGCTGCCGGCCTGGATAGAGAGCTACCGCGGCGTGATGTACGTCTCTCTCGGCTGGGTCAGCTTCGACTGGTACTACCTCCTCGCGACCGTGTTCGTGGTCGCGGGGCTACTCCTCTGGCAACTGGTCCGCTCACCGTTCGGCCGGACGCTCGCCGCGCTCAGAGAGAACGAACAGTTAGCCCGCGCCGTCGGCATCGACGTCAAGCGGTACAAAGTGTGGGCGTTCACGCTCAGTGCGGCGTTCACCGCACTCGCAGGCGTGTTGCTGGAGATAAACAACCAGGGAGCGACCCTCCACAACCTCTCGATAAACACGAGCGGTGACATCATTCTGATGACCATCCTCGGGGGGACGAACTACTTCCTCGGCCCGGCCGCGGGCGCGTTCGTGTGGCTGTTCGCCGAGGACTTCCTCACCGAGTTCGAGATGCTGGTACTGCCGCTCTCGGAGTTTCCGATCGTGACGATCGAACTCTCCGGAGTGCTCGCGTACTGGCAGTTCTTCCTCGGACTGTTGTTCGTCGCCGCCGTACTCGTCGCCCCGAGAGAGGGACTCTGGGGTCTGTGTAGAGGGACCCTCGAACGACTCTACGACCGAATCAACGGAGACCAGACCAAACATGAGTGAATCGAAGCACGGCGAGAGGCGTCGGGCGGAGGAGAGTTCGACCGCGGGGACGGAGATACTACGGACGGAAGAGTTGACGAAGACGTTCGGGGGAATCGTCGCCCTCAGGAACGTCGACCTCTCGGTCGAGCGAGGCGAACTACACGCCGTCATCGGCCCGAACGGAGCCGGTAAGACGACGCTGTTCAACACGATTACTGGCACGCTGCCGCCCTCAAGCGGAAGGGTGTGGTTCGACGGCGAGGACGTGACCGACCTTTCCCAAGAGGAACGCCCCCACCGTGGGCTCGCGCGGTCGTTCCAGTCGAATCAGCTGTTCAACGATCTCACGGTACTGGAGAACGTCCGTATCGTCGTTCAGACGATGCGCTCCGGGACGTTCGCGCTGAACGTGCTCGGGGACGGCCGCTCGAAATATCGCGAGGAGGCGTCCGACTACTTGGAGCGAATCGGACTCGACGGACAACACAACACGAAGACGAAGAACCTCTCGCACGGTGACCAGCGTCGACTCGGTATCGCCGTCGCACTCGCGACGGAACCGTCGGTACTGCTGCTCGACGAACCGACCAGCGGTATGGGGTCGACGGAGACCCGAGAGACGGCCGATATGATCGACGAGTTGCGACAGGAACTCGGACTCACGATCCTCCTCATCGAACACGATATGGACATCGTCCTCGCCATGAGCGACCGAATCACCGTCCTCAATCAGGGCGAGATTCTCGCGACGGGCGCCCCCGACGTGATTCGAGAGAACGAAGAGGTGCAGAACGCCTACCTCGGCGGGATGCGGGAGGAGCTATGACGCTCTTAGACGTCGACGGGCTGGAGGCGGGATACGACACCGGACAGGTGCTCTTCGGCGTCGATCTCTCCATTGACAGCGACGAGGTCGTCTCGCTGCTCGGTCGGAACGGCGCGGGGAAGACGACGACGATGCGGGCCATCGTCGGCGCGGACGTGCCCCACGTCCGCGGCGGCACCATCACCTTCGACGGGCACGACCTGCGGGCGGCTCGAAGCTACGAGATACCGAAACTGGGCCTGTCGCTCGTTCCCGAGGGACGTCGGTGCTTCGACGAACTCACCGTCGAGGAGAACGTGAGGCTCGCCGCCAATCACGCCTCCGACCCGCTCGACCGGGAGTCGGTGTTCGAGCAGTTCCCCGAACTGGACGACATGCGCGACCGACCCGCAAAGAACATGAGCGGCGGGGAAAAGCAGATGTTAGCGATCGCACGGAGTCTGGTCGCGAACCCGAAGATGATACTCTTCGACGAACCCTGTGAGGGTCTGGCACCGTACATCGTCAGACGGATCGAATCGATCATCACGGATATAAGCGAGAATCGGGACGTGACCGTCCTCCTCGTCGAGCAGAACGTGGCCGTCGCCATGGCGGTGGCCGACCGCCACTACATCCTCGACGAAGGGGTTATCGTCGACGAAGTATCAACAGAGAAACTAAAAGAGGACGAAAGCCTCAGACAGAAATATCTCGGCGTGTGACGCCGCTGGACCCGCTCGCCTCCGACTCGGGTTCCGAGCGGCCGTGCCGTCCTGATGGAAATTTTATATATCGAAAAATTAAAACCGTCGGGGGCGAAGCTTTGGGGTGATGGCTATCGAGATAGAGACCGTTGCAGTCCTCGGAGCCGGTAGTATGGGCCACGGAATCGCCGAGGTGGCCGCACTCGCCGGCTACGACGTGGCGATGCGAGACATCGAGCAAGATATCGTCGAAGAGGGGTACGGACAGATCGAGTGGAGCCTGAACAAGTTAGCTGAGAAAGGGCAACTCGACGAGGAGGCCGACAGCGTCCTCGCCCGAATCGAAACGACCACCGAACTGGACGCCGCGGTCGAGGACGCCGATTTGGTCGTCGAAGCGGCTCCCGAGGACTTGGAGATAAAACGAGACGTCTTCGCCGACGTCGACGCCGCGGCCGGGCCGGAGACGATCCTCGCCACGAATACGTCTAGCCTGCGCGTGAGCGATATCGCGATGGCGACCGACCGGCCGGAACGATGCTGCGGCCTTCACTTCTTCAACCCGCCCGTGAAGATGGATCTCGTCGAGGTCGCCTCGGGCGAACAGACTCGGGACGACGTAGTCGAGGCCGCGATCGAATTCGTCGAATCGCTCGACAAAACCCCGATCTACGTCCGCAAGGACGTTCCGCAGTTCGTCGTCAACAACGTGCTCACCCCCTACATGGGCGAGGCGGCGTGGATGCTCGACGACGACGCGTCCGAAATCAGCGAGATCGACGCCGCGATGACGTTCAAGCGCGGGTATCCGATGGGGCCGTTCGAGCTCAACGACTTCGGCGGATTGGACATCTTCGCACACACCCGCGAGCAGTGGGGTGACCCCGTCCCCGAATCGGTCAGTCGTCGCATCGACGCCGGGGAGTTGGGCCGAAAGAGCGGTCAAGGGTTCTACGACTACGAGGCCGGGTCGGGGGCCGACTACGAACCCACCGAAGGCGACTCGGTCGATACGCTCCGCATCGAAGCCCGGATGGTGAACGAGGCGGCGAAACTCGTGGGAGACGACGTGGCGGACCCGGAGGACATCGATATCGGAATGCGACTCGGCGGCGGTCTCCCGGAGGGGACGTGCCGGACTGGAGACAAGATTGGTCTCGATATCGTCGTCGAAAAACTCCGCGAGCTACACGGGGAGACGGGCGCGGAACGGTACGAGCCGGCAGAGTACCTCGTCGAACTCGTGGAGGCCGGCCATACCGGCGAAGACGCCGGTCGCGGGTTCTACGACTACCGCGACGGCGGTCCGTATCACTTCATCAGCCACGAACTGACCGACGACGGGCGCTTGAACGTCGTGTTCGATCGGAAAGAGCGGCTCAACGCCTTCTCGGAGGATATGTTCGCCGAACTGCGGCGAGTCCTCGAATCCGTCGACGACGAGGACGTCTCGGTCGTCGTTTTCGAGGGCGCAGGCGACCGCGCGTTCTCGGCGGGTGCCGACATCACGGGGTTCACCGCATCCGAACCGACGGAACTTATGCACGTCGACGAGGCGATTCAGGCGGTCTACGAGTTCCCACGGCCGACCATCGCGAAGATAGACGGGTTCTGCCTGGGTGCGGGACTCGAAATCACGCTCGCGTGCGACCTCCGCATCGCCTCCGAGGGCTCCTCGCTCGGAAGTCCCGAGATCGACCTCGGTCTCATTCCCGGCGGCGGCGGTACCCAGCGTCTCGTACGCCTCATCGGTGAACCCCGGACGAAAGAGCTCGTATTCACGGGAGATCCGATATCGGCGGAGAAAGCGGCCGAGTGGGGTATTCTCAATCGCGTCGTTCCGAAAGACGACTTCGAAGCGGACGTCGACGAACTCGCGACGAACATCGAGAACGGTCCGCAGACGGCACTCGAAGTCGCGAAGAACGTCATCAACGAGGGACAGAACGCCAGCCTCGACACGGGTCTCGCGCTGGAGAGTCAAGGATTCGGACTACTGACGACGACCGATGATATGCTGGAGGGCGTCGCGGCGTTCAAGAAAGACCGAGAGCCGGACTTCTCGAACTGATCGACGGAACAACCAAGTACACGGAAGATGATTTCAAAACACGAGACATGACTCGAAACGTCGGAATCGTCGGCGGCGGTCACACTCGTTGGGGTGACCGCGACGCCACGTACAAGGACTTGATACAGGAGGCGGGTAAGGCGACGTTCGAGGACGTACCCGACGTAGGCCCCGAGGACGTCGAAGGACTGTTCGTCGGATCCGTCCAGCCGGAGCGGTTCGCCTTCCAAACGCACGTCGCGCCGATGGTCGCCGAGCTGATCGGCGTCGACGTGGACACGATGATCGCGAGAACAGAACTGGCTTGTGCGAGCGGACAGGCCGCGCTTCGGTACGCGTGGCTTGCCATCGCCGCCGGGCAACTCGACGTTGCGCTCGTTCTCGGCGCCGAGAAGATGAATCTCCCGGAGGCACACGGGGGGGAGGCGCAGGCGAGCATGACGAACGTGATGGACCGCGAGTTCGACGGGGTCAACGGGCTGAACGCGCCGCCGTACTTCGCGATGGTCGCACAGCGCCACATGCACGAGTACGGGACCACCCGCGAGCAACTGGCGACGGTGAGCGCGAAGAACAAGAGCCACGCCGCGCACAACGAGTTCGCGCAGTTTCAGCGCGAAGTCACTGTCGACGACGTGCTCGATTCCTACCCGCTGTCGCCGCCGCTGTGTCTGTTCGACTGCAGCGGTATCACCGACGGCGCGGCCGGCCTCCTCCTGATGAGCGAAGAGAAAGCGCGAGAAGTGACCGACGAGGCGACGTACATCACCGGAAGCGGACAGGCCTGTTTCGCGAGCAACTCCGTCAACAACCTCCCGTCGATGTCCGGTTGGCCGCAAGCGACGACGGCCGCCGAGAACGCCTACGAGCAGGCGGGTATCGACGACCCGGTGAAGGACCTCGACGTCGCGGAGATTCACGACTGCTTCTCGATCAGCGAAATCGTCGAGTACGAGGACCTCGGCTGGGTCGAGAAGGGCGAGGGCGGACAGTTCGTCGAGGACGGACGGAGCGAACTCGACGGCGATATCGGCGTCAACCCGCGCGGCGGCCTCCTCGGATGCGGCCACCCGCTGGGAGCGACGGGCGTCTCGCAGGCGCTCGAACTCCACCGGCAGTTCCGTGGCGAGGTGCCCGACGAACGGAGCGTCCCCGACCCGGAGACCGGATTGATACACAACCTGAGCGGCAGCGCGTCCGTTCACAGCGTCATGGTGTTGGAGCGTGGTCGGCCATGAGCGAGGACCGCCGGACCGTCGAGATACCGGATACCATCGAGCTGCCCAGACTGCTCGACTTCTACGAACTCCAGACGGCCGAACACACGGGCATCGCGGAGTTCTACGAGAACCTCCGAGCGGGGGACCTCACGACGACGCGGTGTACGGACTGTGAGGAGATACACTTCCCGCCACGAATCGTTTGTCCGGAGTGTCACAGCGATGCGCTGGAGTACGTTGGTCTTCCAGAGACCGGCGAACTGTTCGCGTTCTCGACCGTCCGAGCGGGTGCACCGCTCGGCATGGAGGACGAGGTTCCGTTCGTGACGGGCATCGTCGACCTCGGCGAGGTCAGACTCAGCGCTCGAATCGACGGCGCCGACTACGACGAGTTGTCCATCGGCGACCCCGTCGAACTGTCCATCGTCGACATCGACGGGCCCGCCGACCACGAACGCGCGTTTTTCCGATTCGAGCCGACCGGCGATGGAGGCGAGTGAGATGTTCGACTACGAACTCACCATCACGACGTTCCTCGAACGAGCGACCGAGCGCTTCGGTCACAAAGAGATCGTAACGAAGACTGGGAAGGACACTCTCCACCGTTACACGTACGCGGACGCCTACGAACGAATCGCACAGTTGGCGCACGCGCTCGACGACTGCGGGTTGGACGCGGGGGACCGAATCGCGACGATGGCGGCGAATCACTACCGGCATTACGAACTGTACTTCGGGCCGGCGTGCAGCGAACGGAGCGTGCACACGGTGAATCACCGCCTCCCCGACGAACACCTCGTGCACATGATAAACGAGGCCGAGGACCGACTCGTGTTCGTCGACCCCGCCTTCCTCGAAACGGTGGAGGGCGTCGCGGACGAACTGGAGACGGTCGAGCGATACGTCGTTCTCGACGACGACGTGCCCGAGACGACGCTGGACCCCGTCGTCGATTACGAGTCGTTCATCGCCGACTACCCGACCGAGTACGACTGGCCGGACATCGACGAGGAGACGGAGTTCGGTCTCTGTTACACCTCGGGGACGACCGGGATGCCGAAGGGGGTTCCGTACTACCATCGCAAGATGTTCCTCCACACGTTGATGCACAGCCACACGGACGTGTTCGGGATAAGCGAGAACGATACCGTGATGCCCGTCGTCCCGATGTTCCACGTCAACGGGTGGGGGCTTCCGTACACGGCGACGTTCTGCGGGTCCAAGCTCGTCCTGCCGGGCGGGCACACGTCCGTCGACCACATCGCCGATCTCATCGACGGCGAGTCGGTGAGCGTCGCGGCCGCGGTTCCGACCGTCTGGATAGACATGGAGAAGCGCCTCGGCGATGACGAAGAGGGGGTGCTCGACAGCCTCAAGAAGACCCTCATCGGCGGGAGTTCGCCGCCCGAGTCGCTCATACGGAAGTACGACAACGTGTACGAAGCGCCGATTTACCAGGGGTACGGGATGACCGAGGCCTCTCCCCATCTCGCGAACACGCTCATGACGACGGAAGCACAGAGCCTCCCGGAGGACGAGCGCTATCAACTGCGCATGAAACCCGGTATCCCCGCACCCGGCGTGAGACTCGAACTCCGCGACGACGACGGCGAACCGGTCGAACAGGACGGCGAGTCGAAAGGGGAGATACACGCCCGAGCGCCGTGGCTCATCGACGAGTACTACGAGCGCCCGGAAGCGACCGAGGCGGCGTTCTCCGAGGACGGCTGGTTCAAGACCGGCGACATCGGCACCATCGACGAATACGGCTATCTCAGCGTCGTCGACCGGGTGGACGACGTCATCAAATCCGGCGGCGAGTGGATCTCCTCTATCGAACTGGAGAACGAACTCATGGGTCACGACGCCGTCGAAGAGGCGGTCGTCATCAGTGCCGACCACGCGAAGTGGCAGGAACGGCCCGTCGCCTACGTCGTTATCGACGGCGACGCGACCGAGGACGACCTGCGCGACCACCTGCTACAGCGGTTCCCGAAGTGGTGGCTGCCAGATCAGTTCATCTTCGTCGAGGACGTGCCGCGGACGACCACCGGCAAATTCGACAAGGTTCGTCTCCGCGAGTCGTTCGCCGAAGAGTTCGGAACCCTTCCGACCGAGGAGTGACGCCGACGCCGGATGGGACCGCGCTCGCGGATCGGTCGACGGCGGTATCCCGGACGCGGGGTGACGTCCGAACCCCCTCTCGAAATCGGACATCACATCTTTTACGGCTCGGGTCGTTCCCCCGGTAATCGATTCGACGTCCGACGGCGCTTCACTTCACGCGGTAGACTGCGAGTTTTACGCCTCTCGGTTGGCGGGTTCCCGAGGCGACGAAGACGTTCCGCGTGAGCCACTCGAGGTCCGCGTCGGACGTCTCGAACCGCGGCGTCGACTGGAAGTAGACCTCGTCCGGGGAGACGGAGTCCCCGTCCCGGAGTCGCTCTTTCACCTCCGATGATGCAGAGCGAATCCCACGGTTTTCGACGTACACGCGGGAACCGTCGTTGGTCTCGAAGGCGTACTTCGCGACCAGTTCCGTCGGCCGGTCGGTACGGAACAGTTGGTAGTCCGCCCCGGCGGAGATGACGTGGCCCTGAATGCGACCCGACACCGTTCCGCCCGTGATGGGGATGATACGGCGTTGCCCGTCTCCGGTGTCGCCAATCTCGATTGGTTCGTCGACCTCGACGTCGATATCGAAGACGTGTTCGAGGGTCGGTCCGCGAGCGTCCGCGCTATCTGTCTCCGTTTCGTCTACCATGTCGTTGGTCTCTTCGCAGATCATCATAAACACTGCTGCTCTCTTCGCGTCGGTCACATACTGGCGAGCAACGACGGGCGACAGCGAGTTCGCGACCGAGATCGGACCCGCCCACGACAATCCTGGTACCGGAAGACAGTAGCTGCAGTCACTTACAGCAGCCCGATAGCCGCGGCGGCGTGAGTCAGAGCGGCGGCGACGGGAACGAGGAGCACGGTTCGAAGCACGAGTAAGAGAAACAGGTCGCGGAACCGGATGGGGATGTCGTCGAACATGTCGACCATCATGGGTGCGGTCGCCGAGAAGAAAATCGCCTGAGAGCTCGTCACGACGAGAACGAACACTTTGGTGACGATGTCGGTCTCGACGACGAGCGTCGCGGCGACGAAGTACTCGGCCCCGCCGATGATGATCGCCGTCGTCGCGATTTGTGGATTGGGGATCGCGAGAAGGTCCAGAATCGGAACGAACGGCGTCGCGAAGAACGTGAAGAAACCGGTGTTCTGCTCGATGAGGAGCACGGCCATCGCGATCGCCAGCACCGTTCCGACGAAGGAGGCGGCCAACTTCGCGCCGTCGACGAAACCGACTATCGATGCGCGCGTAATCGATTGACCGTTCTTCGCCGTCCGCACGCCCTCGTTGAACGCGAATCGGAGGTAGTCACTGACCGTACCGGTAAACCTCGGTTCCGGGTCCGGTTCCGCGATGTAGTCGTCGGGGACCCTCGAGAGGGGCGGCACGCGCACGAGAACGCCCGCGACGACGAGACTCGCGAGGAGGTAGAGCAACACGACGACCGGGAAGATATCCAAAACGCCGAGAACTGCTGCAACGGCTCCCACGGTTCCCAAGTTCGCGGTCGCAAAGCAGGTGCAGATGACGAACACCTCGCGCTTGTTGTAGCCACCGCGGTCGAAGACGTTTCGGGTGAGGTAGTAGCCGATGCTGAACGACCCGAGCCACGACGCCGCACTGTCGAGCGCCGACCGCCCCGGAAGGTTGAACAGCGGGCGCATGATCGGCTGTGCGAGCGTTCCGACGAACTGGAGTCCGCCGAGTTCCGCGAGCAGATTCACGAATACCGCGCCGATCGGAATGACGAGTGCGATAGTGAGTACGAGCGCGTTCCATGCGGTCCCGACGACGGAATCGGAGAACAACCACCCCGGACCCATCCCCAGCAGTATCCCGGCCGCGAGAAAGACCCCCGCGACTCGAAACACCCAGAAGAGCGACGACGTCTGCCAGTAACTCAGTTGAAGCCGCGACGCCGTCCGTTCGCTCACGGTGTACACGCCGCCGTAGTGCGACTTCGCGAGAGTCGTCAACGCGGCGCCCGCCAGGATCAGCAAGAACGAAGACAGCTCGACTGCGGTCATCGACGCGCTCTGAACGAGACCGATCATCACGTCGAGCGGAATCGTGGTGCGCCCCTCCCATTCGATCGGAAAGAGGAACACGAACACACTCGTCAGGAATGCGACAGCGAACTTCAACTTCGAGCGCCATCCCGTCTCGACGAAATCAACGTCGTCTATCGATCTCTGCTCCGTCGAAGCCGATGCGCTGGAGATGTGCTCCTCGCTCTCCCAGCTCTCGCTGCCGAACATACGAGAGACTCCATATTGTTCATAATAAAACTACTGGACATATCCCGTCTGCGAATTTCGCGGCCATTACGGCTGAGATATCTTGTAGAGGAACCGATACAGAAGACAGAAGCAGCGAGAGCGTTCCGATCCGGTACCGTCCTCGAACGATTCTAACATGAATTTCTCAGACGATCTCTTCTTCCCCCTCTGAGTACTTACGGTGACACTCCGTGCCCGTTTCCCTTCCCTACCCTTCGTCCGAAATATTCGAACGACTGGCATCTCATCTTGTGTAGAATTGTGTATCGTTCAGGTTAGATTCGGTCTCCTTCAAACGAGAAGACGACCGCGGATCAGTACACGGAACTGACGGAGCGGACGGAAACGTGACTGTCTCTTCGTCCTGCTAGGTAACTGCTCGCTCTTTCCTATACAGGAACAAGTTACAGATGTAGGTATGTAATGCAAATCTGGGCTGTTCGACAAAATCGGACCACGAGCGGAGAAGATATCTCTTGAGAGCGTTGATGTTCGAGATATCCGCAGGAGAGGACGACGCAACTGGGCTAGAATCCTCGCTACTGGGATACTCGGAGGGAGGGTTGTCGCGCCGGCGTAGGTGGAGACACGCCATTCTCCGTTCGGAAGGGTTAGTTCTACGACTAGACGAAGTAATTCTATACTTATATTCCCATCTATAATCTTACTTTGGCGCGGAATATACTTACATGACATTATCTAGTTACTAGCTAGGCCAAATCGAAGGAATCTATCCTATACTGTCTTCAAATTCGACGGGTATCTGAGCATCATGGCCGAATCCGGTGTCTGAGACGGTGCGAACATCGACTCCAGTCCGGTCCGCGAGTGTCGGTCGTACAGTAGTGTCGACTTGTACATCGGCCACTCAACGTACGATCGGTGGGCGATCCGTCGAAAGACAGTTCTGCGAGATTGAGGAGTTGCAGCCACTACGAGACGATGAACACGACACGCTCAAGAACTCGTCTCTCTCCACAGGAAGGACACTTCGATCTTGAGTTCAACGAGATCTTATTCCGGTATCCCAACTACTCGCGATCAAAAGCCATCGACTAGACAGCGCCGTCGCTGCTCACCGAGCGGTCACTTATCCTGGACAAACGGTTATCCGATTCCCATCTGCCTCTTCAACAGCGTGAGAACGGTGTTTGCTGTTCGCAATGGTGGGTGTTCGTACTCCCTGGTCAACTTGACCTGCAGGAGACTGGCGGCTCCCAAATTGAGTACAGCAGCCACGCGAACGCTCTGATGGGCGTCTCTTAGAGATAGTGTGCGAACGAGACACGAAGCGTCTCGCCACTGTTTGAAGGACGTGCGAGGTCAACAGCTTCGAGTGCTGCCTATCAAGATGCTGTCAGGTATGCACCGACTCGTAACTGCGCTGGGAATCGGTGGACGTGGGGATGCAGTGAATGCTATCCAGTACGAGCGGACGGAGCCAATCCATCTCTCGGGTAAGTCTCCCAAGTAGTGTTCGCAGGACGAGATATAGTGATACTCTACTCTGTGGTGCGTACAACCGGACCTACCTCGATCTGAAGTTTTACTCGCGATGCCAGTTAGGACTGTTGACGGGCGCTAACAGCGCCGACACGGGGCAACCAGTAGTAATGCGACTGTACGTAGAGCACGTCGGATTCCTTGTCCGGAACGTCCCACTCACTAGTGTCCCAGAACGCTTGCGACTGGTCCTCGACGATGGGATAGATCGGTAGCGATTGATTTACTGCCCACCCTAGCTCTTTGATCAGCTGTTCTCGTCGACTCTGTTCGGTCACCGTGGCGAGTTCCTGGAGCTTCCCGGTGGTGTCAAACGGAGATGTCTCCCCGCTGCGGTCGCCGAGCGGTGGAACTGATGGCTCTTCGGGGAAGCCCAAATTCGTCACGGTATCGCTGTTGAGTAACCACGACTGGATGAAGAAGGGAGCGGTCTGCCCGGAGTTGTTCCAGAACCACGGACACATCTTGAAGTTCGTCGGTCCCCAGTACTGTCCGAAGAACGTCGTGTTCTCAACGTTGGTGTTGGTCGCCTCGATCCCGAAGTCGGACAATTGCTGTGCGACAACGTTGGTGAGCGTTACATGGTCGCTCCACCCACCGGGGACCGGAATCTCAAACTCGAACGGGTCCCCGTTCGGCTTCATCCACGTTCCCCCTTCCTTACTGTACCCCTCCTGTCGAAGTAGTTCGGCTGCCCGGTCCGTGTTCGTATACGAGGAGAACGAGTCTGCCTCGTCACCGAGATACTGACTCCACGTATCGTTGTGAAAACTTCCGACGCCGGCTGGGACTTCAACAGCCGTCTTCGTGATATCGGAGAGTTCCCCAATCGCCCCTTGGTCGATGACATTTGCGACCGCCCGACGGACGTTCCGCCGACCGAAGTCCTCGTCGTTGTGGTTGAACGCCATCGAATAGCCGTTGTATGCCGGGATGAGGAACTGGCGGACCGCATCAGGAAGTGTCTCGCGGATCCGACTCGGGAAGATCGTAGTTGTGGTCGCGTCGAGACTAGTGAGGTTCTTCATCGCCGCCCACTGCTGTTGATTCTCTGCCATGAACTGCACCTCGTAGTAGGGGAAGTTGATCTGGTCCGCCGAGGGGTGATCTTCGTACTTCGAGAGAGTGAGCACCTGCTGATTCGCCGACTCGAACTGGAACGGACCAGAACCGACCGGCTCCTCGATCTGATGGTCTTGGATGTCGCCCTGCAGCGTGGTCAACTCTTCTTCAGAGATATCATCACTGTACCGTTCGACGAACTGTCCGTACTCGCTCGTCGGTGTGTTGAGCCAACTCTGAGAGAGGGTCGTCATGATGACCCGCTCTTGGTAGCTATCGGCCATCTCGTACTCGACGGTGGTATCATCAACCGCTGTTACGCCGTTGAGGTAGTCCGCGACTGGATAACCGAAGATGCTGTCGATCGTGAACTTGGTGACAATGTCTTCGGCGGTTACGGGTTCACCGTCGTGCCACGTGTCTCCCTCACGGAGGTTGACGGTCAAGGTAGTTCCATCGATACTCCACTCTTGGAATAGGTACGGGATGAGCTCCCCCGTGCTTCGATTGTTCCGGAGGAACGGGTCGAACACCATGTATCCTCCCTGTTCGGCGTAGTTACTCGGCGCGTAGGGATTCCATCGGAGTTCCGTGGGGACGTATCGGCCCGGAATCGTGAGTGACTGATCCATTAGGCCGTTCCCCGCTCCCTCACTGTCACGAGTAGCGTTGCCGGTACTAGTTTCGTTGTTGAGCATACCACCGACTCCAGTGTTGGTCCCCTGAGTGGGGGTGTCACTGGAGCAACCGGCCAGCGCGCTCACACCAGTCAGTCCAGTTGCGGCGAGGACTGCTCTTCGACTTACGGGAGACTCTCCGCTCTCGTCGTTGTCGCTCATATTACATATTAAAGACAATGATATAGATAAATCTTCCGGGAAAGTATCGACATGCTACTCTCCGTGTACTTCCACGATTCATCGCCGTGGATCGTACTGTCGGCACAGTCAGTGATGTCCTCAGAACACGCGGCTCCAGTATGACCGGAGTGCTGCACAGATCGGATCAAGGTGAGCGCGAGGGCCTCTATTTGACCCTCGGAGAACCTATCGTGAGTGAAAAGAATTGAAGCAGGGTCTGCCAATCTCTTGGATCGGGTGTTTGAGAGAGGCTTGAATGTTAGTGTTTATGATGATTTTCAAGATCTATTTTCTTAAATCAGGAAGGTTCATATGGGCGGGTCAGGAACTACCGCTGCATGGTAAGCCGTATCATTAGGAGGCTGGCGCAAGCCATACTCACAGTATACGTCGTGGTTACTCTCACGTTCGGGATGATCCGGCTGATGCCCGGCGGCCCGATGGACTACTTGCGAGGACAACTCATCCAGTCGACTGGCGGTCAAGTGAGTACCCAACAGATCAACCAACTCGTGGAGGCGTACACTAACGTCAATCCCGACCAACCGCTCTGGTCACAGTACATCGACTACGTAATCGAAATCGCGAGCGGGGACTTTGGCCGGTCGGTCGTGTACAACGACCCGGTTTCGCAGATTCTCGCCCAAGCGTTGCCGTGGACGCTCCTACTGATGGTGACGTCGCTATTCCTGATGTTCGTCGTCGGCGTCGGATTGGGTGCCGTGATGGCGTACCACGAGGGGGAGCGGGTCGACCTCGGTGGGACTCTCGCGGGTATCCTGCTCAACTCGATCCCCTACTACGTGGCCGGGATCCTTCTCGTGTACGTACTCGGCTACCAGCTGGAGTGGTTCCCGACCGGCGGACGGATGACTCAGTCGACGGTAGTCGGGTTCAACTACCCCTTCATCGCCGGCGTGTTCCACCATGCGGCGCTACCGATCGTTTCGCTAGTTATCACCGGCTTCGGCGGGTGGGCGCTCAGTATGCGTGGCAACAGTATCCGTATCCTCGGAGAGGACTATCTCCGTGTTGCCGAGTTGCGGGGACTGCCCTCACGGCGGATCTCCCTGTGGTACGTCGGTCGGAACGCGATTCTCCCGATGTACACGGGACTACTGATCAATATCGGATTCATCTTCGGTGGATCAGTTATTCTCGAACAGATCTTCCGATACCCCGGCGTCGGGTACTACCTCTACACTTCAATCGGGGCACGCGACTATCCGCTGATGATGGGCGGATTCCTCGTCATCACCATCACCGTCGCGATCGGTGTGTTCATCGCCGACGTGACGTACGGCTACATCGACCCGCGAGCCGGAGGGGAAGGCAATGAGTCATACTGAAACGACCGACGACGACAATCAGCCGGAAGAGGGTGAAAATTCGCTGTTTCAGGTCGAATCGGAGATCGAGCGGACACGGTCGGAACGGTACCGTCAGTGGTTCGAGACGTGGGTACTCGCGTCATGCCGGATTGCGTGGGGGGACTGGCGTATCCGAGTCGGATCTGCCATCCTGATCGCGTATATCCTGATGGGGACAGTCGGGGTACTGCTCACTGATCCGCCAACGATCGGCGAGGGGACACGTTTCATCGGGCCGTTCGAGAGCTGGCAGTTCCCGCTCGGGACCGACAACGTTGGACGGGGGATCATGGCCCAGATCGTCCACGCGACGCCGTGGATGCTCCAGATGGTGCTCGCGGGCGCAGTGTTCTCGACAATACTCGCAGTGGCCGTTGGTACTGTTTCGGGATACAAGCGCGGTACCGTCGACAGCGTGCTGATGACGATCACGGACATCGCGATGACGATTCCGGGCCTGCCACTCGTCATCGTTCTCTCGGTACTGCTCCAACCGCGGAATCCGCTCGTGATCGGGATCGTTCTCGCGATCAACGCTTGGGCTGGGCTGGCACGTTCGATCCGGTCGCAGGTACTCACCCTTCGAGAGGAGTCGTACATCGAAGCCTCACGGACCATCGGCGTTCCGACGTTCATCATCATCAGAGAAGACATCCTTCCAAATCTGATGCCCTACGTCGTGGTCAACTTCATTCAGGCGGGACGGAACGTGATCTTTGCATCGGTCGCGCTCTACTTCCTCGGCCTGCTCCCCACGTCGGGTCCGAACTGGGGTGTCATGATGAACCGAGCGTACACGACTGCAGGTGCGCTCTACACCGCGGAGACGGCGTACTGGTTGATCTTCCCGATGGTCACGGTTATCCTGCTCGTGCTCGGACTAATCTTGTTCGCACAGGGTACCGACCGACTGTTCAATCCCCGCGTCCGCGCCCGTCACGCGGGCGAGGGCAAGGGGATGAAAGCGACGACGGGCGACGACGAAGATACCACACAGGGGATGTTCTAGTTCATGAGAACACACCACTCACAGCAGACGACAGCATCGGAAGAGGATACGATCGTCACGGCACGCGACCTCTCGGTGTCGTACGACCTCGACCGGGGAGAGTCGCGCGTACTCGACGGCGTCGACGTCGACATCAGGCGCGGCGAGATCCTCGGTGTCGTCGGCGAGTCGGGGTCGGGCAAGTCGATGTTCGCCTCCGCGTTGCTCGATGCGGTCCCGGAACCGGGGTTCACGATGGGTGACATCCAGTACTATCCCGAGCGCAGTGAGACCATCGACGTACTCGACCAGACCGAGGAGGAACTCCGCCAGATGCGTTGGGAAGACATCGCGATGGTGTTCCAGGGCGCGATGGACTCGTGGAACCCGACGATCAGTATCGGGGACCACTTCGAAGAGACGCTGAAGGCACATCGCGTGCCGAAGGGAGAGGGGATGGAACGCGCGCGCCAACTCATCTCCGATGTCTATCTTGACCCCGATCGCGTGCTCAGTTCGTATCCACACGAGCTATCGGGCGGGATGAAACAGCGCGCGTTGATAGCACTCTCCCTGATCCTCGAACCGGAGGTGTTGGTGATGGACGAGCCGACGGCCGCACTCGACCTGCTGATGCAGCGGTCGATTATCGCGCTGCTATCCGATCTGCAGAAGGAGTACAATCTGACGATGGTATTCATCACACACGACCTCGAACTCGCGTCCGGACTCGCCGACCGTATCGCGGTGATGTATGCGTTCGGATTTTGTGAGATCGGACCCGCGAACAAGGTGATCAACAGTGGTGGTCACCCGTACACACGCGCGCTGATCAACTCGACGCCCAATCTCAACACACCGGTCGAGGAGATGGAACCGATCGAGGGTGAGAGCCCGGATCCGGTGAACGTCCCCGACGGCTGTTCGTATCACCCTCGCTGTCCGCTCTCGGACGAGCACTGCATCGAATCCGACCCCGCAATGAGACCAACACCGTCTGACGAACCTGACGCACCGCACGAGGCGACCTGTCACTACACCGATAAGGTCCCAGAGGAGATCCCGCTTCACATTGAGGGGGTGCACTACGATGAGCGGGAGTGACCGCACTCCCGACGACCGTGACGTGGTCGTCTCACTGGAGGACGTTAAGGTTCACTTCGAAACAGAGAGCGGGTTCTTCTCCGAGACCGAGACTGTCCAAGCTGTCAACGGCGTGAACCTCGACATCTACGAGAACGACGTGGTCGCGCTCATCGGCGAGTCTGGATGTGGGAAAACCACACTCGGCAAGACCGCTATTGGACTTCAGCGACCAACCGAGGGGAGCGTCAAGTACCGAGGGCAGGACATCTGGGAAGCACGCGACGACGGGAAGGGTGCAGAGATCCCGTTTGGGAACATCCGCCGGGCGCTCCAGATCATCCACCAAGACCCCGGGAGTTCGCTCAACCCCAATCGACGGGTACTGAACACACTCGAACGTCCGCTGAAAACGTGGTACTCAGACATGTCGACCGACGACCGCGAGGCGCGTATCTACGGGATGCTCGAACGCGTCGGCATGAAGCCCGCTGCCGATTACGCGGGACGTTACCCACATCAACTGAGTGGTGGCGAAAAACAGCGAGTCGCGTTGATCCGCGCACTGCTGATGAATCCCGACCTCATTCTAGCCGACGAGGCGGTCAGTGCACTCGACGTGAGTCTCCGAGTCGACATGATGGACCTGCTGCTCGAACTCCAAGAGCAGTTCAACACCTCGTTCCTGTTCATCAGCCACAACCTCTCCAACGCCCGGTACTTGACGAAGAAGACGGGGGGTCGAATCGGGATCATGTACTTAGGTCAGATGGTCGAGATCGGGCGAACTGAGCGCGTACTCAGCGCTCCACAACACCCGTATTCGAAGGTACTCCGGTGGGCCACGCCGGACCTCACCGACGGCGCGACGGACGTCTCGGAACCTCCGATTCGTGATATCGACATCCCCGATCCCGTCAACCCGCCATCCGGCTGTCGATTCCACACGAGATGCCCACAGGCGCACGAGGCGTGCGTTGAACAGGAACCGACGTTGGAAGAGGCAGCCGAACAGTCGAACAACGACTACGCCGCGGCGTGTTTCCGTGTCTACGACGAGAGCCACGACTACTGGCACACTCCACCGCTTGAGGGAGTCGAAGAGGCTCCTGATCCCGAGGAATTCCTGAAAGACGAGGGAGACAGTCGCGATCGGAGACAGAGAGATAACTGACTGCCTCTAATTCAATCTCTCTTCCTGTGATAGCGGGAAGGGGAAGGACAGTCCGTATCTTGGAGCGAGTTCGAGTCTTTCATTGAGCGGCCTGAACACCGCCGACCAGGTCACCTTTTATCCCACGATTGACGCTCTGCGCGTTCGATTTCCCGTTGTCTGAGCCGATAGAGCACAAACGAGACCGGGATCAACGTCACGACGACTAGTACAAGGTCAAGAACTACGACGACGTATCCGGGGTCAGAGGGATCGAGAGAGGCCACAGCTAACGCGACGATGGCAAGTAGACCAAACAGTAGGTCAGCAACTGCGATGCCGAACCAGAGAAAGCTGAAGCTCTCCATAACGTCCCAGAACTCCTCCCATGACCAACTTGACCCTGACATTAGTATTCATCCGTATCTGTGCGTCAACCCTCTTAATTCACATGTCTCCGCCGATCTCAGCTCTCAAACTCCCACCAAGCCTGTAGAGTCGACAGCTTTCGACATCCCATCAGCACGGATACCGAGCGTGTTCTGAATGTGAGAACGAACTCTCCGTTTCTGCATCCAAAATCCGTCTCCATTCACGGAAATTACAATACTAGTTGTGTAATTCTAAGCCAGATAGGATTCTACGCACGAGAACAATAGTCAATGGGCAGACTAGTTCAGTCTGAGGTCAACAGCTTCCAACCGGTGCTACATCTTTAGTTTCTCTAGCAGTATTTCAGTTACCCGATGGTTAGTTGCTTGTTCCTCACTCGTTTATCTCAATTATCTCCCGGAATAGTACAATCAAAAGCCTCGTTCAATCGGATTCTACAGCAGAGTGGCAACGCACCTTCATTTACCGCCTCACGACTAATCTTAGGGTTGTGGCTGGGGTGACTATCCCATGATCTGTTCACCATCTGAGTGATAGCTACCGATTTGATGGGAATCTCGTCCTCATCCTGCACTAAGGCTTATACGATTCAACAGCCACGTTGAACGGTTCAGTGAAGGACCTTCTCGGCGTCGCTGTAACAGTCCGTCGCGTTTCGCATCTTCCTCTTTCATACAAGATGGACAACTAGTATGGTCGCCATAGGTTTCGGATAGAGACGCCCCAAATTCATTTCTATAGCCCCGATATATAGAAACATACTAGAAAATATGGTTTTGTTTTCTGCACCCACCTATAAAGTCAGAGAGTATTCAAGCGAAACAGAGATTCTAATGCAAGTTCGGTATAAGAATACATTTGACCCTAGTTAGGTCTGTATGATTCTATAAGCGAGTCAGTAAAATCTCGCAATTGTCTTAACCGACAGTAGAGAACGGCGTCTCAAAATATTAGTTAACAATTTACACCGGGTGCCGTTTATATCTATATTCCCATATGAAGTAATGACCTACATCCTCCGAATAAAGAATCCACTTATTCAAATTCTGTATATGTAACTGGTACATGCTGTGACTCTGACGGCGCATTCCTCTTCCCAAGAATGAGGTCTTGATCAGCAACCACCGAAGACGTCAGTATTCCCTGCTGCGACTGGACCGACCCTGTCACTGCGCCCGCCTTGACCGTCGTTTACTCGGTGAGCTCTATCGAGTGATCGAGGCGTCTGAGGCCGAGGACGACTGGGAATTATCTGTGACGGATTGGATATCGAGTCCGAGCAGTCTCGCGAAGACGCTGGCCGACCACGAGTCCCATTTGGCGGTCACGATTGACCGCGACGGGCGTGTCAGTACGTATCGGACCGAGCCAGCTGGAACCGGCGCTGAACAAATCGGAGTTCGAGAGATCGAGGATCTCTTCGAACTCCCCTGTATGGCGAATATGGAGGAGCGGCTACACGAGAAGAAGCCTCCCTCCGCCATTTGTTGGTTCGTGTTCTCACTAAGTTGGAGATAGAGGGATCTATCGGGTATATGAGAATCGTTCACTGGAAATACTGGCCCCTCGACCAATCCTATCCGCCAAACGGCTGAGACTGTTCTAAGAGCTACTACTTGTCGTACGTGTCAGGAATCAGCACCACTCCGTGGAGGTCGAGTACGTCGCCGACGACGTCGCCGATGCACTCGAAATCGGGCGAAACCGCTGCCGCAGGTAGATAGAACTTCGTATTCTCCTTCTCACTCACGTCTGCGCCGGGCTTGGTCAGTTCGCTCATCGCAACTACCACTTACGGTTGTCCCTCCTTAGCCGCTAGCACGTACAACTTCGGGCTATTTAGTATGAAAGAATCTGTGTAATTGTTCCTGATGGACTAATGGACAAACGACGGCTTCGGACAGTCGACAGGCACGGGATGCTCCGGTGTGACTGCGAGTTGGGCCTTTCCGTTCATTCCACAGTTCCGCGTCAACACTTGCGTCGTTGCAAGAGGTAACATACCCCGATTCCGTACCTCGATCGATGTATTCTACGGCAGATTCTCCTCCTCGTCCACCGGCAATTGTTGCCCTAAAAACAACATTTAGGATATAAGTATATATTCACCCTAGTACTCACAGAACTATGTACGGAAAAGCATCCATATCCGAAAAAACTGGAGGTATCGAGGCTGTAACCGGGGTTCAGGTGGTCGAGCGATCCCACCCACCCGAGAGAGAATCGTGCCAATGTCAATAACTGCTAAAATCCACATCAGACACGACCGACTCGCGCTCGTTCCGACGCTACGTGCCCTCGACGACATAAAGATCAGAGTTATTTCTCAAGGAACGACCAATCCCGGGACGACCGTCTTTCCCTTCCTCGTCGAATGCGACGACCGGGCGTCACTAGAGAGAGCGCTGGACGACGATCCGACGGTCGCGAGCTACAAACTCGTCGACTGGGAGGACGGGAGCGGCATCTACTACATCGAGCACGCCGACGGAACGAAACTGATCAGCGCCGTCGTAACGGACGTCAACGGCTTCTTAGCCCACACGGAGACCAAGGGAAACGGTTGGCTCGTTCGGCTCCTTCTCCCCGACAAGGAGGCGCTCAACTCGGTGTGGCAGTACGCCCGCGAGAACGACATTTCGCTCGAGATAATCGAAATTTACGGAAACGAGAGCGCGGGAGGCGAAAGTTCGTACGGGCTCACCCTCGAACAGCGGGTCGCTCTCCGAACTGCCTACCAGAAAGGGCACTTTCAGGAACCGCGAGACATGTCGCTGACCGAAGTCGCCGAGGAGATGGGACTGTCGTCGACGGCGATGAGTGGTCGACTTCGGCGTGGAATGCGGAACCTCATCGCCGCGACGATCGCCGAACCGAAAGACGAAGAGTGAACGACGACGCTCAGAGAGGAGCTACGACCACCGAACCGGTTGGAATCGCTCCGCGCCGCTTCTCTCGACTCCGTTCACGGTACACCGAAAGCGGAGCGACAGCGCATCTATGGCCGAAACGAGCGATATTGTCTCCATCACGTACCGGACTCTGATTCCTGCACCCGAAGACGGCGACGGCCGGAGGTTCGTACCGAAGAACGACAGTGACCGCGGGCTCTCTGTGAAGATTGTGTTCCGGTGGTTACCCACTGTTCTTCCGGACGAAGAACGCCGAGCGGAATCGCCGCATCGTTCCAGTCGTCCGCTCGCTCGGTAACGGTCGAAGCTCCCAGTCGGGCGATTTGCGACGGGCGGAGCCACCGTATCTCCCGACGCCGCATCACGCTCGATGCGGCCGTTGAAGGGGGTGAATACCCCGGAGGGGATATAAAGGACAGACGTGTTCAACACTGTCTTTTATCTAGGTTTACCCTGTTGGATTGAGTGCTATGACAGAGGATGCCGAACACCCGAACCATCCGGGTGTCGACCAGTCGGACCGCGTACTGCCACGAAACCTCCGCCAGAGCGGCGACCCGGGTATCCAGATGCTCGTCTCGACCCGCGTGCGGAAGTCACCGTTCTTCGACAAGTCGTTCAACGAGGAGGGCGCCTGGCGCTGTACGGTGTACAACCGAACGTACCACCCGCGCGGCCTCGTCGAGCCCGAAGAGGGCGGTGCGATGGCCGAGTACGAGGCGCTGACCGAGAAGGTCACCCTCTGGGACGTCGCCGTCGAGCGGCAGATTCGCGTGAAGGGACCGGACGCCGAAGCGCTCACCGACTACGTCATCACGCGTGACGCCACCGAAATTGACACGATGAAGGGCAAGTACGTCATCCTCTGCAACGAGGACGGCGGCGTTCTCAACGACCCGATCCTGCTCCGCGTCGAGGACGACGAGTTCTGGTTCTCGATTTCGGACTCCACGCTCATGCAGTGGCTGCAGGGCGTCAACGTCGGGAAGGACTTCGACGTCGAGATCGACGAGATCGACGTCGCCCCGATGCAGATTCAGGGTCCGCTCTCCGAGGACGTGATGATCGACGTCGTCGGCGAGGAGGTCAGCGAGATCGCCTACTACGGTCTGATGGACGCCGAGATCAACGGCTGCGACGTGCTGGTGAGTCAGACCGGATTCTCGGGCGAGAAAGGCTTCGAGATCTACGTCAAGGACGCGATGGAGAACGCCGAACGCGTCTGGGACCCGGTGCTCGACACCGTCAAAGAGCACGGCGGGATGCAGATCGCCCCGGGTCACCACCGCCGAATCGCGGCCGGGATCCTCTCGTGGGGCCAAGACATGGACCACGAGACCTCGCCGTTCCAGGTGAATCTGGGGTACCAGGTTCCCGACGACAAGGAAGGCGACTACATCGGCAAGGAGGCGCTGGAGGAGCAGAAAGAACAGATCGAGAGCGGCGAGTACCCGTTCAACCTCAAGATGGTCGGCCTCAAGATGGCCGGCGAACCGATCCGCGACTACGCGCCGGACTTCTGGATCGTCTCCGACCCCGACACGGACGAGGAGTGCGGGTACATGACGTCGCCGTGGTGGAACCCCGAACTCGAGACGAACATCGGCCTCGGGTTCGTTCCCGCGGAGAAACTCCAGAACGAGACCGGAGCGGAACTCAACGACGAGATCTACGAGGAGGACCTCGACATCGAGTTCGAGGTGCACCTCCCTGAAGAGTACTCCGAAGAGGGCGACGAACCCGTCTACGCCACGGTCGCCGAGGTTCCGTTCAAGGAGTCCGTCAACCCGAGCGCCCGCGAACAGGCGAAACTCAGCGCGGCGCAGGAAGCCAGCGACGACTGATCGAGCGAGACCGAGGCGACCCGCGCCGCGTTCGACGCGGAACCGACATCGCCCGGCCGTCCACTTTTCTCTTTTTCGACCGTGAGCCGCGGGACCCGGGTGCGCTCGGTGCGGACTGAGTCGGATGTCGACCAGCGTGAGGTGCCGAGAAACAGAACGTCGCGCTCGCCCGGCACGCCTTTGGCGGGCGTGGCCCACTCGACCGATATGGGGGACGACTTCGCGATCGTTGACCCGACGGACGTATCGAAAACGTCGTTTCAGACCTGCGAGACCGAGGTCAAAATGCTCACCGAACCCCTCGGAGCGACCGAACTACGCGTCAACCAGGTGTTCGTCGACCCCGGCGAGGTGGCCACGCCCCACACCCACGAGGGACAAGAGGAGGTGTTCGTGGCGATGACTGGTGGGGAGATCGAAATCGAAGGGGACCTGCACGCCGTCCCGGCGGGCGGCGTCGTCCGCGTCGGCGAGGACGTCGTCAGGAACCTCTGTAATCGCACCGGCGAGTCGACGCAGGTCTGGCTCGCACTCGGCGCACCGCCGGTGGGCACCGCCGAGGATTTCGGCGCCTACGTCGTCGCCGACGGTGACGACGAGGACGACACCAGTAGCGTAGACGAGACCCGCTGAGGCGAGCCGACGCCCCGGGGGACCGTTTCACTTCACGACCGACTCTCCGGCGCTCAGTCGTACAGCGGGTGCCGCGCGGCAAGGTCGTTCACGCGGTCGCTCACGTCGGCGACGACGTCCTCCGTCGGCGACTCGACGATTTCGGCGACGATTTCGGCCACTTCCCGACAGGCGTCCTCGTCGAATCCGCGGGTCGTCAGGGCCGGCGTCCCCGCCCGGATCCCCGACGGGTTGAACGCCGACCGCGTCTCGCCGGGAACGGTGTTCGCGTTCAGGACGATCCCCGCCTCCTCTAAGGCGGACTCGACCTCTTTCCCCGTCGTGTCGGGGTGTGACGGCCGGAGGTCCACGAGCACGAGGTGGTTGTCGGTGCCGCCGGAGACCAGGCTGAGCCCGCGTTCCTGTAGGCGCTCGCCGAACGCCTGCGCGTTGTCGACGGTCTGTTTCGCGTACGTCTCGAACCCGGGATCCAGCGCCTCGCCGAATCCGACGGCCTTGCCGGCGACGTTGTGCATCGCCGGACCCCCCTGGGTACCGGGGAAGACGGCCTTGTCGACGGCGTCGGCGTGCTCCTCGGAAGTCATGATGATGCCGCCGCGACCGGAGCGAATGGTCTTGTGCGTCGACCCCGTCACGAAGTCGGCGACGCCCACCGGGGACTCGTGCACGCCCGCGGCGACCAATCCGGTGATGTGCGCGATGTCCGCGAGGTGGTACGCCCCGACGGCGTCGGCGGTCGTCTGGACCCGCTCGAAATCGACTTCGCGGGGGTACGCGGAGTATCCCGAGACGATCACGTCCGGGTCGAACGACTCGGCTATCTCCCGAAGTCCCTCGTAGTCGACGTACCCCGTCTCCGGGTCGACCTCGTACTGCTCGACGTCGTACACCTGCCCGGCGAAGTTCGCCGGGTGGCCGTGACTCAGGTGGCCGCCGTGCGTGAGGTCGAGCGAGAGAATCTTGTCGCCCGGGTCGAGCATCGCCAGGTAGACGGCCATGTTCGCCTGCGACCCGGAGTGGGGTTGGACGTTCACGTGCTCGGCGCCCCAGAGCTCCTTCGCGCGGTCGATCGCCAACTGCTCGATTCCGTCGGCGACCTCGCAGCCACCGTAGTAGCGCTCGCCCGGATAGCCCTCGGCGTAGTTGTTGGTCAACTCGGAGCTCTGGGCCTCCATGACGGCTTCGGAGACGTGGTTCTCGCTGGCGATCATCGCCAGCGTGCCGTTCTGTCTGGCTCGTTCCTCTTCGAGCAGTTCGGCGGCGGTCGAATCCGTCTCGCGGACGGTGTCGTACGACATGCGTAGGTCTCCGAACCGCCGCCTAATAGTCTATCCGCAGACATGACCTGACGGACGGTCGACCGGTCGTGTTTGAAGCGCGCGAACGAGCGGACGACGCGTCCCCGGAGGTAGCTCGTCGACCCGCGGTGCGACGGCGCGAGACGGTTACCGCTCGAGACGTTCGAGCCGCCAGGACTCGAGGTCCGCCGTCTGGTTGAACGCGTAGATGTGGAGGCCGCGGATGTCGTACGCCTCGTTGGCGACGTAGGGAGCGAGGCCGTCGATCAGTTTGTCCGGCTTGTACGTCCCGCGGGAGCCGACGAGTTGGCGGACAAATCCGAGGATTCCGGTCGTCTTCTTCAGGAACTGGATCGAGTCGCCGACGCCGACCTTCTGTGAGATTTCGAGCAGCCGCTGGTACTTCATCACGCCCGGAATGCCGACCTCGACCGGCAGGTCGACCCCGCGGTCGCGCACCTCCGATATCCACTCGAGCACCGTCTCGGGGTCGTAGCAGAGCTGCGTGACGATGTACGTCGCGTAGGGTTCCTTGCGCACCATCGACTCTCGGAGGGTCTCGTCGTCCAAGAAGGCGTGACCCTCGGGATATCCCGTGATGCCGACTTCCTCGAACTCGTACTCGGTCTCCTCGAGCGCCGTGAGGAGGTCGTACGCCGACTCGAAGTCGCCGGCCGGTTCCTCGCGGTCGCCGCCGGGAACGAAGATGTCCGTGACGCCCGCCTCGGTGAGTCGGCGGGCGATCTCCGCCAGGTGCTCTCGGTCCTCCACGTAGCGGGCGGCGACGTGCGGAACGACCTCGTATCCCCGTTCGGCCGCCATCTCGGTCTTCTCGACGGTGCGGTCGATGCCGAGTTGGGGCGACGTCGTGATGGCGATCGTCGCCCCGTCCGGGAGATGAGCGATTTCCTCGTCGAAACTCTCGAACGGCATGAGTTCGTAGCGGGTGTTCCCGAGGAGAAGTTCCACGTTGCTGACGTCGTCGACCGTTTTCGACTCGGATTTCAAGGACATCGCTTGTGCCAAGGATTGGTGTGGAATCACTTCCCTTTGCGGGTGACTCACAGCACCCATTTAAGTTGACCGACGACGCCGAGCGACCGGCGGGTTCGGAGCGTTGGTTGCGCGGACCGCAGCGACGGATCGGGGGCGGCGGTCGGCCTACGCGCTCCCGGCGCTCCGGCGGATCTGTTCGGCGACGTCCTCGTGCGATATCTCCTGTCGTCGCCCCGCCGGGAGCCGTCTGGGGACGAAGTCGAGTAGGTCCAACTGTCGGAGGAGTTCCCGCGCGTCCTCCTGTTCGAGGTCGAGCCGCCGCGCGAACCCGTACAGGGTCACCGAGACGGTGACCGCGTCGACCACGTCCGGGATCTGAACGCTGTTCGGCAGCCCGATTCCGTCGGTGACGAGTTTCTCCGCACCGACCGCGTCGGGGGACGGTTCGGACGAGGAATCTTCCTCCGACTCCCATTCCTCGTCGGGGTCCGTTCCCGACGAGTCGGGAACCGTGCTCTGCGCCGTGGACGGGTCGGACTCGGGTTTCGGGCCGTCCGGTTCGCCGGTACCGGGTTCCCGGAGTTGGGACTCTCCGCTCTCCGACTCTTCGGTCCGGGGAACCGTATCGTAGGTGGTCGGGGAGTGGATATCGGCCTCGATCATGTACCGTCTGACGGTCTCCGAGGTGACGTCCATCTCGATTAGTCGCGTCATCTCGGTGAACGTTTCGCACCGTTCGTAGAGTCGCTCTAAGTACTCGACGTCCTCGCACGGGAGGACCGACTCGTCCCGAACCGCCGCGAGTTCCTCGGCCGCGGACGGCGATGCCGTCGGTCCGTCACCGCCGCGCTCGTCTGCCTCGGTTCGGTCTTCCCCCGTCCCGTCGCCACCGCCGAACGCCTCGACACCGTTCTCGGCCGTTCTCTCGATGCTATCCGAACTCTCGCCGGCCGCTAGCTGGGTTCCGTCCGCACCTACGTCCGTCTCGGCGTCAGCGTCGTCCGTCGAAACCATCCCCGAGGCGTCGGTCAGCGGCTCGATGACGACTCCGACGGTGAGTACGAGTTCGCCGTCGTCGGTGCTCGATGCTCCCCGGACATCGGCGTCGACGGACGCTCCGTGGTGTTCTACGACGTCTGCGAGGTTCGACGCGGAGAACGAAACCTCGACGCCGCCTTCGTCGTCGACCGACGCCGACTCGGCGACGAGCGTCGGCCTCTGTCCGCCCGCTGAACCAAGGACTGCGGCCGAAACGGTGATTGTCGCCCGAACCGCTCGGTCGTCGTCCGTCGTCGTCTCGACCGCTCGTACCGACCCCCCTTCTGACTCGTACCGCTCGACGATTCGAGAGAGAAGGTCGAAGCAGGTTCCGAGTGACATGCGTTGATAGAACATAGCATACTATCAAGCATAATCGTACGTGGGGAACAGCCCACCCTTTTACTATCCCTCCGTGGAAGAAAACCTATCAATCATCGAGAGAGCCGAATCACCCCTCCTCGCGAAACCGACGGCCCCTGAACGCTATCGCACGCTGATTCGCACAGCTATCCGGCATCGGTTCCATCGAAATCAACAACAGGGTGAGAAGCTTAGAACTCACCCGAGTTCACGGTCTCGGCCCTTCTACTCACTCGCAAAATAAATTCGCTATCTCTAGGACGAATCCGGGCACTCCCGGATACATCCGTTCGAAGCGTACTTGCGACCGAATTGAGACGCCTCCGATCGGGACATAGAACGCCGGAACGCCGACAACGACGTTGGCTCACCGGAGTGCAGGAACGGTGGTAATAAATATCAGTTCTTCACGCTCACATTCGCGGAAAACGGGCTTAGACACGGGAAGACAAACGATAGGACCCGTTCTCGAGCGCTCGAAATCCGAGAGGACGCAGGTCGAAGCTCACCGCCCCGAAACCGAACCTCGACCGGATGGAGATGCGGTGAATACCCGCGGAGTTCGCTCCGTCTCGACCCTTTCGACGCCTTCTACTCCGCAGACTGCGAACTGCGCGGGGAGCACACCAGCGGCTGACGGGTGGTACTCCGCCGCGCAGTTGCGAAGCGCACCGCTTCTCGGTGCGCTCTGCGGTTCTGTGATCCGAATGAGTTTTCGAGAATTCTTCTACCGGAAGAAGATCAGTCGTACGTCCCACTTATCGCACGACGCGTCCTGACCGCAGCGGCGTTCTCCGCGACGTCGTGAACGCGAACGACGTCCGCCCCTCGATCGGCCGCGATTGCTGTGGTCGCTATCGTGGGTGGTAGTCGTTCGGTGGAACTGCAGTCGACGCGCTCGAACATGGACTTGTGCGAATGGCCGATCAGGATGGGACATCCGAGAGCGCGTAGCTCCCCTAGCCTGTCGACCAACTCGAAGGAGTCTGCGGCGGATTTCCCGAATCCCAGCCCGGGGTCCACGATAATCTGCTCGCGATTCAGCCCCGCCTTTTCGGCGAGCAACACCCGTTCGTTGAGCTCTCGGACGACGTCTTCGACGACGTCGTCGTACGCTACCGCGTGGTTCGGATCCACGGGCGTGTCCACGCTGTGCGTGATGACGGTCGGCACGCCGTGGTCGGCGGCGACGAATCGCATCTCCGGATCCGCCAGTCCGGAGACGTCGTTGATCATGTCTGCACCCGCATCTAAGGCGGCGTCCGCGACGGCAGCCCGTCTCGTGTCGACAGAGATCGGCACCTCGACGTCGGAAATACGCTCGATGACCGGGACGACGCGTTCGATCTCCTCTTCGACCGCGACCGGTTCGGCCCCTGGTCGGGTGCTCTCTCCGCCGATGTCGACGACGTCCGCGCCCGAGGAGATCATCTCGCGGGTCCGTCGGACGGCGTCCTCGACTCGGCCGTACCGGCCGCCGTCGTGGAAGCTGTCCGGCGTCACGTTCAGAACTCCCATGACCGCTGTGTCGGCGTCCCACGGACGCTCGCCGGCTGTCTCCTCCCTATCGATGGTCTCTCTGAACCGGTCCAGCGTGTGCGAGAGTCCCAGTTCACCGCGGCGCTCCGCGTCGGAGAGACGCTCGTACTGGGCGGTGGTTCCGGACAGGACTGCGGGAACGTGTCTGTCCGAGGAACCAGCTTTCGAGAGGACGCACGTTCCGCCGATCCGTTGCATCAGCCGCTGTAAGTACTCCGCCTGTTCGTCGTACAGCCACGTCTTGAACGTGTGCGTGGCGACGTCTCCGACGAACTCCTCGTCGGCGGACGCCTCTGCGAGAACGGAGCGCGCGGCGTCGGACGTCCGCACCCGCTTCGGAATCTGAAGCCGCGTCCAGCGATTGCGAGCTTCGGCGACGACGTACAACGAACCCGTGACTAGCACGCAGTCGTCCTCGTCAGCCGCGTCGAGTGCCCGCTCGACGGCCGTCTGGACCGTTTCGTCCCGTCTGATCTCGGCTGAACGCGACGCGAACGCGTCCGAGAGTGCGTCGAAGGAGGCGGCCCGACTCACGTCCGGTCGACAGAGGCGAATCACGTCGGCTCCGGGGAGTGCATCCGACATCTCCGCGTGGTCCTTCTCCGTCATGGCCCCGAAGACGAGGTGTGTCTCGTCGAACTCGTACCGGTCGAGGAGGTCTGCGACGGTTCGACACGCGGCCGGGTTGTGAGCGCCGTCGAGGATCACGAGCGGGTCGGTGGACAGTATCTCGAACCGACCCGGCCAGTGGGTGCTGCGGAGACCCCGTTCGATAACCGGGGCATCGACGTCCGAAACCCGCCGGGCGAGCGTCGCCGCGACTCCGGCGTTCGTGGCCTGATGTTTTCCGGGCAGCGGGAGGTTCGCGGCGACGTCCCAGTCCGGACCGACGATGGAGACGGAGGTTTCGATACGCGAGGGCATCTCCCCCTCTCGAGCGACGACGTCGGTCTCCGTATCGCCCACCGTGAGAACGTCCGTTTCCGCTCGGATCGCTTCGAGCGCTTCGCCGTCCGCGCTCGTCACGAGTCGTTCCCCGTCGGGTGCGACCTGCGCCTTGTCCCGCGCGATTTCCTGAACGGTCTCGCCGAGGATGTCGGTGTGCTCCAAGCTCACGTTCGTGACCGCACTCGCCACCGGGTCGACCACGCTTGTCGCGTCGTGCCGACCGCCGATACCGACCTCCAGAACCGCCACGTCGACGTCCTCGGTTCCGAAGTACTGGAGTGCGAGTACGGTGAGCACTTCGAAGTAGGTGGGACAGTCGTCTTCGTCCCGCAGACGGGAGATACACGGTTCGATCTCCTCGACGAACGACCCGACGCGGTCTTTCGGTACTTTCCGCCCGTTGATCCGAACGCGCTCGCGAAAGTCGTTCAAGTCCGGGGACGTGTAGAGTCCGACGTCGAGACCCGCCTCTCGCAGTATCCGTTCGAGCATCACCGCCGTGCTTCCCTTCCCGTTCGACCCCGCTATCTGGACGTGGTCGACGCGTTCGTGAGGGTCCCCGAGAGCAGACAGCATTCTGGCGGTCGTCTCCGTTCCGAGCTTCGGTCGGGAGCGGTTCAAGCTCTCCAGATAGTCGACTGCCTCGTGGTAGTCCATACCACGTAGGAACGCCGTGTCTGTATTAATTTGTTGCCACACCTATAGCCGGACGAAAGGGCTCAGTGGCGAGTGTGTGTTCTCTGCGCGCCGCTTCGGGCGTTCGCCGCGCTGTCCGATGTTCTCTATATATCAACCCATTCATGTGATGTGCTCCGAAACACAACGTATCCCAGTGCTAGCAGGAGAAACAAGCTTAATGAGCGGAGACGCAGAAAAACGGCGTGAATGCCCGACACAGAGACACGGAGGTCCGCGTCACCGGACTACGACCCGTTACCCGGTGAGCAGACGGACTCTACCTCCGACAGATCGACTCGTCGAAAGGGACCGGAACAGACGGTAGCGGCCGGAGGAGAGGACCCGCTATGAGTCGCGAGTGGACCGAGATAACCGTCATCGGAGAGGACGACACGGGCCTCATCTCCGAGGTGACCTCCTCACTGTTCAATCGCAACGTCAACATCCTCGATATCAATCAGGCCGTCCGAGACGGCACGTTTCGGATGATGATGCAGGTCGATACCTCGGAGATGGTGACGACTCGGCCGAAGTTCCGAGAGGACCTCGAGGACCTCGGCGAGCGGTTCGACGTCGAGGTACAGATAGAGTTCCCGTCCGACTGCCAGAACCGGTCTATCGCCGTACTCGTCACCAAGGAGAGTCACTGCCTCGAAGTGCTACTCGAGGCCGAGGACAACGGCGACCTCGGTGCGGATATCGAGGTGGTTATCGGTAACCACGACCACCTCCAGTCGCTCGCGTCGAAGTACGACGTACCCTTCCACGACATCGGCGACGAGAAAGGGACCCCCGACGAGGAGAGGCTGCTCGACCTGCTCAGCGAATACGGCGTCGACCTGATCGCGCTGGCGCGCTTTATCCGTATTCTCTCGCCCGAGGTCGTCTTCCGCTACGAGAGCCAGATAATCAACGTTCACCCGAGTCTGCTCCCCGCGTTCCCCGGCGCCGCCGCGTACAGACAGGCTCTCGAAGAGGGTGCTCGTATCGCCGGCGTCACCGCCCACTACGTGACGACGGACCTCGACCAAGGGCCCATCATCACGCAGCGTGCGTTCAATATCCCCCCGGGGGCCACAGAGGAGGACATGAAACGGCTCGGGCAACCGCTCGAGGCCGAGGCGCTCCTCGAAGCCATCCAACTCCACCTCGACGACGAACTCTCCGTACAGTTCGGTCGGACGGAGTTGGAAAACCCCGAAGAGACCGACGCGCAACTCGGCGCTCCCGACCAACTCAACCAGATCATTCCCGACGGTCCGATCGACGGTTTCGACGAGACGCCCATCGAGTTGGACGAGACGGCTACCGCCGACGACTGATTCCCGTACCGAACAGTCACCTCGTCAGTTCGTTCGCGGCGACGGCGGTGAGTGTTCTTCTTGAGCGGTTTCCACTTGGTTTCTGTCTTCGAGGCCGAGTTCACTCGGAGCGTACCCCTGCTATTTCACGGTGATCACGATAGCTAACGACGGAGACACCGGCCAACGACCCGGCGTTCGGCGGTGGAGACAGCCAGCAATTCGGTCGGTACCGCCGCGGCGGATGGTTCGGGACTCGCTCCGTTCGAGACTGGCAAGGAACCACGTCAATCGGCCGGTGAAATGTCCCGAGCGGCACGAGCGCTCGTGTTCGCTCTCCCCGAATATCAGGAAGAGGAGTAAAAGAGGCGACGGTACCGCTGCTCGCGGGAGGTAGCTCTCTGTTCCGGACTAGTGACCGAGCCGCGGTTTCCACCACATCAGAGTATCAAAAATGTGTTAGTTTATGCTTGGGATGTTCGTTGGGTGACGAATTGAGGATATTGTGGCTACTGAGCGCCTCTCAGGAGGGTTCTGAGTTAGAACTCCCGGGGGCACCGGTGTATTTAACATACTGACGGCAAGAATCGGCTGTAACAGAGATGAATGCCACGGACCTTCCTGATCAGTCGACGACTGTCGTCATCGGCGCGGGCGCGGTCGGGTGCAGCGTCGCATACCACTTGACGGAACTCGGCGCCGACGACGTCACCGTCGTCGACCAAGGCCCGCTTCCCGTCACCGGCGGGTCGTCGGTCCACGCGCCGGGGATCATGTTTCAGACGTCGCCGTCGAAGGTACAGACGAAGGCCGCCTACTACACCAGTCGCTTCCTCTCGGACATCGGCACGTACGACGAGGTCGGCGGCATCGAGACCGCCCGAAGCGAGGAGCGTATGGACTTCCTCCGACGTCGCTTCGAGTGGGCGACCTCCTACGGGCTTCCCGACCCCGAACTCCTCTCGCCCGAAGAGGTCGGCGAGCGACTCCCGTTGGTGGACGAGGAGGAGATTCTCGGCGGCTACTACTCCCCGACCGACGGCCGCGTCGACGGCATCGAGACGCTCCAGTGGTACATCGAAAATACGCCCGCGAACTTCGTCGGCGACACCGAAGTGGTGGACCTCGAGGTGTCGAACGGCGAGATAACATCGGTCGTCACCGACAAGGGGCGCATCGACTGCGACCGCTGCGTCATCGCGACGAACAACTGGGGCTACCAGACCGGCCAACTCGCCGGGCTCGACCTCCCCATCGCGCCGGTCGAACACCAGTACGTCGTCACCGAACCGATGGAAGAGTTGGCCGACGCCGACTCGGCCGTCGGCGACAACACGGCCGGACTCGACGTCCCGGGCAACCGCGCCATCCAGGAGTACATGAGCGAGGGACCCAACCGACCGGTGGGCCGCGACCAGGACCACTCGCTGTACTTCCGAACCCACGGCGACGCGCTCGGCATGGGGTCGTACAACCACGAGGCGCTGTCGGTCGACCCCGAGGAGATGGGTCGCAACAGCGAGGACCAGCAGTCGTCGGTCCGCGGATTCACCAAGAAGCACTGGGAGCGCCCGACCCACCCCGACCGCGACAAATCCGCCAAGCAGGCGTTCGACGAACTCCTGCCGGCAAGCGCCGACCAGGAGTACGCCGTCACCGAGAACGGCATCTTCGTGTTCACGCCGGACGGGATGCCCGCCGTCGGCCCGACGGCGCAGGTCGACGGCCTCTGGACCGCGCTGGCCATCTGGTGGACCCACTCCGCCGGCTACGGCCGCATCGTCGCCGAGTGGATGGAGAACGGCGTTCCGCGGCTCCCCTCGGGACCGGTCGACTCCGGCGGCATCCACGTCCGGCGCTTCGAACCCCACGCCGGCGAGAAGGACTTCTTCGTCGACCGCGGCGCCAAGCGCTACGAGCAGGTGTACAGCATCGTCGAACCGCGCTGGCAACCCGACGACCACCGCGGACTGCGCACGAGTCCGTTCTACGAGCAGCAGCGAGACCTCGGTGCGGAGTTCGTCCAGAGCGGCGGCTGGGAGTCGGCGCAGTACTACGAGTCCAACGCCGACCTCGTCGACCGGTACGAGGACCAGATTCCGGAGCAGGACGGCTGGCAGGGCATCAACCGCTCACCCGTCCAGGGAGCCGAACACCTCCACACGCGCGAGCACGTGTCGATGTTCGACATGACCACCTTCAGCTCGATTATGGTCTCGGGCGAGGGCAGCGGCGAGTTCCTCCAGCGGGTGTGCAGCAACGACATGGACATCGAGGAGGGGAAGGTGCGCTACTCGCTCCTCTTGAACGAGGGCGGCGGCATCCTCGCAGACGTCACCGTCGTCCGCCTCGGCGACGAGGAGTACATGGTGACGACCGGCGGCGGCAACTCCCCGCGCATCCACGGCTCGTGGCTCGAAGAGCACGCCCCCGAGACGGTTTCCGTCCACGTCGAGGAGGGCGCGAAATCCACCATCGGCCTCTGGGGTCCGAAGTCCCGCCTCCTGCTCCAGCGCTGTACCGACGCGGACGTCTCGAACGACGGCTTCCCGTACTTCAGCGCGAAGCAGATGTACGTGGGCGAGGTGCCCGTCATCGCGTTGCGCGTCTCGTACGTCGGCGAACTCGGGTGGGAACTGTGGACGCCCAGCGAGTACGGCCGGCGCCTCTGGGAGACGCTGTGGGAGGCCGGGCAGGACCTCGACGTGCGGCCGATGGGCGGCGGCGCCCTCGAATCGATGCGCCTCGAGAAGGGGTTCCGCCTCTGGGGGACCGACATCGACACCGACTCGAACCCGTTCGAGGCCGGTCTCCCGTTCGCCGTCGACATGGAGACCGACTTCATCGGTAAGGACGCGCTCGAAGCCGCGAAGGAGGAGGGAATCGACTCGCGCATCACTCCCCTCACGCTCGACGACTCGACCGACATCGCCCTGAGCGGACGGCCGGTGCTGAAAGACGGCGAGGCGATCGGATACGTCCAAGCCGGCGACTACGGGTACACCATCGGAGAGTCAATCGCGTACACGTACGTTCCGAGCGAACACGCCGAAGCCGGGACGGACGTGCAGATTCGGTGCGAGGGCGAACTGTACGACGCGACCGTGCGCGAGGAACCGCTGTTCGACCCCGGCCGGGAGAAGATCATCCGGTAACGCGGGGTCCTTCGGCATCATCGATTCGAAACCGCGCTTCCGTCCACGAGCGATACGCGCTCGAAACACCCTCCCTCACCACACCTACTACCCATGACCGACGACGACGCGGACGGACTCCCCGTCCGGTACGCAGAGATCGAAGGGGCACGCGAACGCCTCGACGACGACAGTGTCGTAAAGCAGACGCCCGTCGAGCGGAGCACCTCGCTCGGCGAGTTCGTCGACGCGGAGGTCTACTTGAAGATGGAACACCTCCAGTGGACGGGCTCGTTCAAGACCAGGGGCGCGTACAACAAGATCAGCCAAGACGTCGAACGCGGCGTCGACGAGTTCATCGCCGCGAGCGCCGGCAATCACGCGCAGGGTGTCGCGCTGGCGGCGACGAAGTGCGGGGCCGACTCGACGATATACATGCCGGAGAACGCCCCGCAGACGAAGGTCGACGCGACGCGCGACTACGGCGCCACGGTCGAACTGGTCGGCAAGGACTTCCAAGAGACCATGTCGCGGGCGCAGTCGGCCGTCGAAGGGACGGACGCGGAGTTCGTCCACGCCTACGACGACACGGACATCATCGCCGGGCAGGGAACGCTGGGCGTCGAGATGTACCACGACTGCCCCGACGTCGACACGGTGGTCGTCCCCATCGGCGGCGGCGGGCTCATCTCCGGTATTTCGACGGCGATCAAACACCTCTCCCCGGAGACGCGCGTCGTCGGCGTGCAGGCGACCGGGGCGGAGACGGTCCACGAGAGTCTCGACAAGGGAATGCCGGTGACGCTCGACGAAGTCGACACCATCGCCGACGGAATCGCGACCGGCGGCATCTCGCGGACGACGCTCGACATCATCCAACAGAACGTCGACGAGGTGGTCACCGTCTCGGACACCGAAATCGCCCGCGCCATCCTCGTGCTCCTCGAACGGGCCAAACAGGTCGTCGAGGGGGCGGGCGCCGCGTCGGTCGCGGCGATTCTGAGCGACGAACTGGACGTGAGCGGCGAGACGGTGATGCCGCTGCTCTGCGGCGGGAATCTCGACATGACGCAGTTGCAGACGGTGTTGGTCCACGCGCTCACCGAACGACGACAGCTCCTCCAGCTTAGGGTGCACATCGACGACCAACCGGGGAAGATGCAGGAGATATCCGGCTGTATCGCCGCCCACGGAGCGAACATCCGCAACGTCCGCCACGACCGGTCCATCGAGGACCTCGAAGTCGGCGAGGCGTATCTCGTGTTCGACGTCGAGACCAGCGGCGTGGAGCACGCGGCGTCGATCGTCGACTCCCTCGAAGAGGCCGGCTATCCCGTCGCCGACGTGACGAAAGCCCGGCAGGACGCGTCTCGATGAGAGTCGCATCACCGCGGCCGAGCAGGGACTCGAACGCGGCGGACACAGCAGTCCGCAGCGCGTAAACGCGCTCGCCGCCCCCTTGCCGACGGAATCCGACGACCGACCCGATATCGGGAGAATCCGTCCCGCTCTCCATCCACAACCAGACACTATAACGAACTATACGTGAATATTTATCACTCTCCGTTCACTCCCCAACATGAGGTTGTGTATCATACGACAGCACGGCCAGACGAGACGCTGGGCGACTTGACCGCGACGACTCCGAGGACGATGAACGCACGATTGACCGAGCGACCGCACCGTACTCGACCGGCGCGTCACCGGGTGGAACCACATGCCGGACGATGAGCGGACGACGGGGGAAACGTCCGAGGGACTGCAAGTAGAACTGTTCCACCCGGACTCCGACCGAGCACCCGGCGACACCAATATCGAGAAGTTCGGATTCGACGTTCACCCGGTCGTCTTCCCGATTTCGTTGGTGATCATCGTCGCGTTCGTCGCGGCGACCATCCTCCTCGGAGACCGGGCGTCCGAGGTTTACGGCGCAGTGTTCGCGTTCATCAACACGAACTTCGGGTGGTTCTACATCATCGCGGTGAACCTGTTCATCGCCACCATCCTCTACTTCGCCTTCAGCAAGTACGGTACCATCCGCATCGGCGGCGTAAAGGCGGAGAAGGAGTTCAGCGACTTCTCGTGGACGGCGATGCTGTTCAGCGCCGGGATGGGAATCGGGTTGATGTTCTACAGCGTCGCCGAACCGATGTGGCACTTCGGCAACGGAGCCTCCGGATCCATGGTCGTCCCGCCCGCGTTTACGGCGGACGGCGGGACGTCCGCGGCCGCCACCGTCGCGATGGCTCAGACGTTCTTTCACTGGGGGTTTCACCCCTGGGCCGTCTACGGCCTCGTCGGTCTCGGACTCGCCTTCTTCTCGTTCAATCGCGGTCTGCCACTGACGTTCCGATCCATCTTCTGGCCGCTACTCGGAGAGCGCATCTACGGGTGGCCGGGTCACGTCATCGACTTGGTGACCGTATTCGCCACGCTGTTCGGTCTCTCCACCTCGCTCGGACTGGGGGTCACGCAGGTCAACACGGGGCTCTCGTACGTCGGGGGCGACATCCTCGGCCTCGTGAGCGTCCCGACGGGAGATATCCCGCAGGTGGTTCTCATCGTCTCCATCACGGCGGTCGCAGCGCTCTCCGTCGCGGCCGGACTGGAGGGCGGGGTCAAACGACTGAGCACGCTGAACCTCTACTTGATGTTCGCCATGCTCGCGTTCCTGTTCGTCGTCGGACCGACGCTGTACGTCCTCGGAGTACTTTCGGGAGGGGTCGGTGCCTTCCTCGACAATCTGTTTCAGTTGAGCTTCTTCACCGGCATCGTCGGCGGGGGTGCACAACTCGGCGCGTACTCCGTCCAAGGGTGGATGGGGAACTGGACCGTCTTCTACTGGGGCTGGTGGATCGCGTGGTCGCCGTTCGTCGGGATGTTCATCGCGCGCATCTCGAAGGGAAGGACGGTTAGGGAGTTCGTTCTGGGCGTGCTGTTTCTCCCCGCACTGTTCTCGTTCGTCTGGCTGGCCACCTTCGGCGGCTCCGCGCTGTGGATCGAACTCGTCGGGAGCGGAGGCGTTGCGACCGCCGTCGCCGAGCAGGGACAGGCCACCGCGATGTTCGCCATGCTGAACCAGTTTCCGCTGGGGGCGCTCTCAGGACTCCTCGCGACGCTGCTCGTTATCACCTTTTTCGTCACGTCCTCCGACTCGGGGTCGCTGGTCATCGATCACCTGACCTCCGGCGGGAAGCACGACGTACCGAAAGTTCAGCGCATCTTCTGGGCCGTCACCGAGGGCGCCGTCGCGGCCAGCCTACTCGTCGGAGGGGGACTGAACGCACTGCAGACCGCCGTCATCACGACGGGGCTCCCGTTCGCGGTCATCCTCGTGCTGATGTGTTACACGGTGTACCTCGGGCTCGACAACGAGTACGAGATCCTCCGATCCGAACAGTTCGCCGACCGAATCGACCACCTGACCGCAGAGCAGGACGTGGACGTCGTGACCAACGACAGCGAACTCGTCACCGAGGTCAGGAGTTCCGACGCGGAAGGTGGTGACTGACGCCGTCGCGGTTCGATTCTCTTCCTCGCGGTCTCCCTCGTTCGGGATGTGTCGAGCGTCGTTCAGAACACGTCGGGAGTCCAGTCACTGTCTCGGACCGACTCGCGGAATCGCTCGCGGTCACCCGACGACAGTTCACCGACCGATTCGTGCGTCGTCGTCGCCGTCGCCGTCTCGACGCCCCGCATCGCCTCGCACATGTGCGTCGCAGTGACCTCGACGACGACCCCCTCGGCTTCGAGTTCGTCGGCCAGACCGGTTGCGATGCCGCTCGTCAGCGCTTCTTGCGTGGTAAGTCGCCGCGACCGCCACCGCACGTAACGCACGAGCTTCGAGAGTCCGACCATCGACGCCTCGGGTTTGTACGCGACGTGTGCGACCCCGTAGAAAGGGAGTAGGTGGTGCTCGCACATGCTGTACAGCGGGATGCCCGTCTTGATGACGAGTCCGTCGGTCTCCGCCTCGAAGGTTCGCATGGTCGGCTTCGCCGCCTCGCGTCGGCCCTCGGTGAGCGTCTCGAACATCGCCGGCACGCGGCGCGTCCACGTGTCGGAGACGCCGCGCGCGTCGGGGTCGCGGCCGACCGCCTCGAGCAGCAGTCGAGCGCCCTCGCGGGCCTTCTCGTGGTCGAAACCTTCCGCTTCGGTCGACCCGGTCGACCCGGCCACCTCGGCCGTCCCGGTGGCCTCGGTTGTCGGCGTCGCCTCCTCGGACTCGGTCACGCCGGTCGGGACGGTCGGTGACGTGCCGTCCCCGGCGTCGTAGCTGCGGTCACGCTGCTGGTCGTGCGGGTCCATCGCTCTGTCTTAGGCGGTCTGCGTGCAAAAAAGTGCGGTCCCCGAGGACGGCCGCCCTACTCGGTCGTCGCGATGGCCTCGATTTCGACCGCCGCACCTTTCGGGACGGCACCGGCCCCGACGGCGCTGCGCGCCGGCGGGTCCTCGTCGAAGTACTCGCCGTAGGACTCGTTGAACGCGTCGAAGTCGTCGATGTCGTCGAGGTACACCGTCGTCTTGAGGACGTCGTCCAGCGACAGTCCCTCCGATTCGAGGATGGCCGCGACGTTGTCGAGACACTGCTCGGTCTGCCGGCCGACGGACTCGTCGTCGAGCAGTTCTCCGTCCGTCGTCAGTGGAAGCTGACCCGCGGTGATGAGCACGTCGCCGTTCATCGTCGCCTGACTGTACGCCCCGACCGCCGCCGGTGCGTCGTCGGTGCTGATGGTCCGTTTCACGTGAGAGCGTACCGACCGGAGCCACCTTAAATCCCGGCCGCTCGGTTCACAGTCGCCACATCGTGACAGCCGCCGTACCAGTCGTGGATTCCCCCGAGGGAAGCGAACGAGAGCGACGGTGAGTCGAGACGACCCGTCTCAGGCGCCCGCAATCGACGAGCAGAAATTCTCGACGATGCGCTTGCCCGCGTCCGTGAGGATGCTTTCGGGGTGGAACTGAACGCCGAGATGCGGCCGGTCGACGTGGCGCACGCCCATCACGACGCCCCGTTCGTCGTTCGTGTACGCCGTCTCGACGAGAGCGCCGGGCAACTCGCCGCTCTCGACCGCCAGCGAGTGGTAACGCCCCACCTCGAACGGGTCGTCGACGCCGTCGTACAGCGCCGACCCGTCGTGGCGGACCTCGGAGGGTTTGCCGTGAACGACCTCGGGGGCGTGGACGACCGACCCGCCGTTTGCAGCGCACAGTGCCTGGTGACCGAGACAGACCCCCAGCGTGGGATAGTCGAGGTCGCGGAACACGGGGACGGAGACGCCGGCGTCGGCGGGGGTTCCGGGCCCGGGCGAGACGACGACTCCGTCGGGGTCGAGGTCCGAGATTCCGGCGACGTCGATTGCGTCGTTGCGCCTGACGACGACGTCGTCGAACTCGCCGACGTACTGGACGAGGTTGTACGCGAACGAGTCGTAGTTGTCGACGATGAGTATCATCTCACCGGGCCCCCTCGAGCGTGTCGGCGGACTCGACGGCGAACGACCCCCGCTCGCCGAGCGCCTCGTCGACGGCGTTGACGAGCGCCCGGGCCTTATCCAGCGTCTCCTCGTACTCCGAGACCGGGTCGGAGTCGTGGACGATACCGGCGCCGACGCGCAGGCGATACTCGCCGCCGCGGCGGACGAGCGTCCGGATCGTGATGTTCAGCGTCGCTCGGTCGTCGAAGCCGAACACGCCGATGCTCCCGGTGTAGGGGCCCCGGCGGCTCGCCTCCACTTCGTCGATAATCTCCATGGTCCGGGGTTTGGGCGCACCGGTAATCGTCCCACCCGGGAATACGGCCGCGACGGCGTCGGCGATGCTCACGCCCTCGCGGCGACGGCTCTCCACGAGCGAGACGAGGTGCATCACTTCCGAGTAGCGGTCGACCCGGCGGTACTCGGTGACGTCGACGCTACCGTACTCGCTGACCTTCCCGAGGTCGTTGCGCTCGAGGTCGACCAGCATCGCGTGCTCGGCCCGCTCCTTGTCGTCGCTCGTAAGGTCGCGCTCCAGTTCGGCGTCGGCTTCGACCGTCCCGCCCCGCGGTCGCGTGCCCGCGATGGGTTCCGTCGACAGACGGTTGCCCTCGACATCTAGCAGTAGTTCGGGACTGGCGCTGACGAGGTCGATACCGGGGAACTCGAGCAGGCCCGAGTACGGCGCCGGATTCACACGCCGCACGGCGTCGTACGTCTCGACCGGGTGGACGGCCGCGGGGGCGACCAGCCGGTGCGACACGTTCGTCTGAAACGTGTCGCCGTCACGAACGTGCTCCTTCACCCGACGCACCCGCTCGGCGAACGCCGCCTCGCCGCACCCGCTCTCGAACGTCGCCCGTCGGGTCGCGACCGGCGGGGAGTCGACGGCCGGCTCCCCGCGGAGCGCGGATTCGGCCAGTTCGTTGGCCATCTCCACGCCGGCCTCGTAGGCCGCCGCGGGCGACTCGTGCTCGTCGACCACGGGACAGGCGGTCACCCGCAGTCGTACGTCGCCCTCGGTCGGCGCCTCCCAGGCGGCGACGCGGTCGAACACGCCGAGTTGGAGTCGCGGGAGCCCGTCCGGGGCCGTCGTCGCCGGCAGGTCCTCTAGCTCCCGGGCGACGTCGTAGGAGAGCCAGCCGAACGCGCCGCAGGGGTACGGAACCTCGCAGTCCCCGCGGACGAGGTCCTCGCGGTCGAGCAGCGAGTCGATGGCGTCGACTGTCGGACTCTCCCCGTCCGGCGAGGCCGCGTCGGCGGCCACCTGCAGGCGCTCGACCGGGTCGACCGCGAAGTATCCCCAACCGGACTGTCCCCCGGTCGTCTCGAGGAACACCCCGTCAGCGTCGCCGTCGCGGGCCCGACGATAGGCCTCGAAGGGGTCCGAGACGGTGACCCTCACCTCCACGGGGACCCGGGCCCCGACCGGGGCCGAGGCCGCGGTCCCGACGAACGATGCGCGCTCCGTGACGACTGACGGCTGGTTCATGTGAATCGGACAGCCCTGAGGGGGGACCGGCGGTCAGTTTCCATCGTTACTCGAACCGAGATGTCCGTTCACAAAAAAACCTTCTTCCGCGCCGGCGTCCCCTGCTGGAGTTCCGCGGTCCGGCCGGTTCACCGTCCCCGAAGAAGTTCCACGGGGGGTGGCTTCAATGGGTGGAAGATGACTCACGATGGCTTATTAGGATAGATGAGGAGACGGGAATAGAGAGCCCGTCCAGCGCGACGTTCGCCGGCACGTCGGCCCGCCGCCACAGGAGTGTGGCACGCGGCGCAGCGCATCCGGACCGGGGCCGGTCCGAACGTCGGCGACGGCGCCATCATCCACCATGACCACCATCATCGACGGAAAGGAGATTGCGGACCGAATACGGGCAGACGTATCGGACTGTGCGGCGCACCTCGCCGACGAAGGCGTGACCCCTGGACTCGCGACGGTCCTGATGAGCGACGACGGAGCCAGCGAGACCTACGTGTCGATGAAACAGCGGGCCTGCGAGGAGACCGGAATCGAGGGAATCCATCGGGTGCTCGACCCCGAGGCCTCGGCCGAGACCCTCCTCCGACAGATAGACGATTTCAACGACGACCCGAGGGTACACGGCATCCTCGTTCAGATGCCGGTACCGGACCACGTCGACTCTCAGGCCGTACTGGAACGCGTCGACCCGATGAAAGACGTAGACGGATTTCACCCCGAGAACGTCGGACGGCTCGTAACCGGGAACACTCGGTACAAGCCCTGTACTCCCCACGGAATCCAGAAGCTCCTCGAAGCCGCCGACATCGAAACCGAAGGGAAAGACGCGGTCGTCGTCGGCCGGTCCGACATCGTGGGGAAGCCGATGGCGAACCTCCTCGTCCAGAAAGCGCCGCGGGGCAACGCCACCACGACGGTCTGTCACTCCCGCACCGACGACCTCGCAGAGAAGACCCGAACGGCCGACATCGTGATCGCCGCGGCGGGCGTCCCCGAGATGATCACCGGCGACATGCTTTCGGAGGGCTGTACGGTAATCGACGTCGGCGTCAACAGAGTCGACGCCGAGACGGAGAAGGGGTACGAACTGGTCGGTGACGTAGCGTTCGAGAGCGCGAGCGAGAAAGCGGACGTCATCACTCCCGTCCCCGGCGGTGTCGGTCCCATGACCATCGCGATGCTGATGTACAACACCGTCAAGGCGGCGAGCCTGCAGTCGGGCGTCGACGTCGAACTCCCCTGAGAACAGCCGTTCTTAGATCGTTCAGGAAGTGGCGACGACCCGTTTCGGCACGTCGAACGTCTTCTCCGGTGAAGGGTCCCGACTCCGCTCCGAACTCGAAGCCACCTCCTCCACCGAGTGTCGCGGCCGCTGACTCCGCCTGCGTCCGCTCTGTTCTACAACATCCGAAACTCCGGGTGTCAACGTCCGTTAGAACCATCTTGAGAACTGTCGTGGGTCTTCGCGACTGAACGGCGTCGATAGCTTCCGCTCCGTCTCACTCGGTGTGGGACTTTCGTTCGGAAATCATAGTCATCTTCATACTATTCTGTTTACCTGTGCAAAATTGACTGGCTCCAGTTCTTACTATTTTTGGAGTCTCCGTTTGCTTCGCCGTCCCTCCGCCCGTGCGAACGAAATCACATACGACGTTTCCCGTCGAGACAGCTAGACGATATTTCGAGTCGTTGATTCGGTGAGTACAGCTGATACCGCCGACAAGCCCGTTTCCGGTGTCTCGTCGCCGCCGACCTGTATTCGATAGATGAAACTACACCCTCGGCCGGCCCTGTCAAAGCCGTTTGGCGAACCCACGACATTGCTTCTGCGGGAAACAATCTGTTCGTATCTCGAAGGATTTCGGGTTCGAGAACTGCGCTTCGGGAACCTACGAAAACTTCGGCCGGTCGCCGGTTGAACTGCCTAAGCCCCTAGCGAGGAGAATTAGTCCGGTAGCACCTACTCGTATCCGGGAGAGCGGACAGTCCTCAGTCGGTAACCGTCTTTATTTACCATCGTCCGTTACGGAGCTAGTAGTGTAATTTTCTTCGGTAATCGGGGTCGGCGTTGAGAACTCAGCGGTCGCGTGTGACGACGGTGCGCATCACTTTCGGGCGCGTCTTCCGCACGTGGGGAAATTACGAGCCATCGACTCGTCAGACATTAGTAACAATAACGACGGAAACCGGGGGTGCGTCGGTATGTAGGAACGGGAGACACCTCGAAAGATGTAGTGACATACTGCGGCCTCTCTATCGACGTCCGCGAATCACTACCGACCGACGCCGTCTGAACCTAATTACACCCGTCCACCGGCCGAACGCGGGACGTTCCGCATCGGTGAACAGTATATCCGCGTATACGCTGGCGTGGTACATTCACGTAGGCGGTCATTAGTTCTCAGGAGGGGTGACGAACACGACCAGCGTCACAGAGGCGAACGTCACTCTGGTCGAAAGCATCGAGCGGTCCGGCGTCGAGTGGACCGGTTCGTTTAGCGTCGGAAAACGACTGCTCCGCCGGCAATGGTCGAGTATATCACGGACGATTCGGCAAATTCGTGCCGGTGTGACGAGGGAACCGTCCGTTCAGTAGACGAAGCGCTCGAACGGGCGGACGACGAACTGCGACTCGTTACAATATTAGGCATGTAATTTATCGCCGGCTCCCCGCCAGTAATCGTTTAGCCTGAGTAAACACGCAGGGGAAGTTCGACGGTCGTTCGCTCCGGCGAAATAATCGCCAACGTTTATGACCGGGTGTGACGAGTAGATGACCATGTACTCCGTGATAGTCGTCGCCGACGACCTCACCGGTGCGATGGACACGTCACAGGGGTTTGCGGCCCGCGGCTACGAGACGGCCGTCGTCGCCGACCCCGAAGCCGAGATAGGAGCCGTAGGAGAGGAAGGGGCCGTACTCGGAATCAACACCGACACCCGCTACGACGACGCGGACGACGCGGCAAGAAGCGTCTCCGAGGCGGTCGGAGCGACGCCGGCGCGGACCGTCTACAAGAAGATAGACTCGACGCTGCGCGGGAACTTCGTCGCGGAAGTGGACGCCGCACTGAACGCGGCGGAGTCGGAACTGGCCCTCGTCGCGCCCGCGTTCCCCTCCATCGGCCGAACGACGGAGAGAGGTATCCACTACGTCGACGGGACGCCGGTCTCGGAGACCGAGTACGGTGACGACGAGAAAGGACCCGCCTCGTCGTCGATACGCGAACTGTTCGCGTCGGTCGACCGGCCGGTCGAGACGGTATCGCACGCGGCGCTCGGGTCGGATGATAACGGAATCGCGGCCGCCGTCGAACGACACGACCGCCCCCCGGTTGTCGTCTGCGACGCCGTCGAGGACGACCACCTGGCCGACATCGCGGCGGCGGCGGACGGGTTCGACGCGCTGTACGTCGGGAGCGGCGGTCTGGCCGCGCACGTGCCGGTGCGGGGTTCGGAGCCCGACTTCGAGTTCTCGCGGCAGTTCCCCGACGGCGGGGCGCTCGGCGTGGTCGGAAGCGTCAGCGCGACGACGCTCGCGCAACTCGGGCGGGTGCCCGAAGAGGCGGTCGTCCCCCTCGACGGACCGGCTCTCGTCGCCGGAGAGGAACCGGACGCCGCCGTCGAACGAGCCGTCCGGCGGTTGAACGAAGGCCGTCCGGCGGTCCTGACCGCGGCGACCGACGAGGCCGCCATCGAGCGTACGCACGCCGCGGGTCGAGAGGCCGAACTCGCGTCGCCGGCGGTCCGCGAGCGGGTGGCGAACGGACTCGCGTCGGCCGCGGCGGCCGTCCTCGACGAGGAGACTCCCTCGGGACTGCTCCTGACCGGCGGCGACGTCGCGGTGTCGGTGATTCGGGAACTCGGCGCGACGACCATCCGACTGACTGGCGAGGAGGTCGAAGCGGGCATCCCCCTCGGGACGTTCGCCGATGGGGGTACCCCCGAAGTGCCGTTGGTCACGAAGGCCGGCGGATTCGGCTCCGAAGAGACAATCGTTAATTGTCTGGACGTGTTCTCCGAGAACGATGCGTAGTCACGAGCCCCTGATCGGAATCACGATGGGCGACCCCGGCGGAATCGGTCCCGAGGTAATCGTCAAAGCGTACCCGAAGCTACGCGAAGTCGCTCGGCCCCTCGTCATCGGCGATGCGGACGTCATCGAGGCCGCAATCGACGTGTGTGGCGTCGCTCTCGCGGTCGAAGCCGTCGAATCCGTCGCGGACGCGAGCTTCGACCGCGACCGAATACCGGTGTTGGACCTCGATTTGGTCGACGAACTCGTCCGCGGAGAGGTCCGCGAGGCGTACGGGGCCGCGAGCCTCCGATACGTCGAGCGCGCCATCGAACTCGCCGTAGCGGGGGAGATAGACGCCATCACGACCGCGCCCATCAACAAGCAGTCGACGGGGCTCGCCGGCAGCGAGTACGCCGGCCACACGGGGATGCTCGCCGACTACACCGACACGGAGAACTACTCGATGATGCTCGTCGAGGACGACCTCCGGGTGACGCACGTGAGCACGCACGTTCCGCTCCGAGAGGCCTGCGACCTGGTGACGACGGAGAGCGTCTTGGAGACGGTCCGACTCACGGACGAGGCGCTCCGCGACCTCGGCGTCGACTCGCCGTCGGTCGGCGTCGCGGGGTTGAACCCGCACGCCAGCGACGGCGGACTGCTCGGCGACGAGGACGACGCGGAGATCAGACCGGCGGTCGAGCGCGCCCGCGAGGAGGGTATCGACGCGACGGGTCCCGAATCGCCGGACACCGTCTACGTCCGCGCCGCCCGCGGCGAGTTCGACTGCGTCGTTTCGATGTATCACGACCAGGGACACGTCCCAATCAAGATGCTCGGATTCGCCGGCGGCGACGCCGTCTCCGGGGTCAACGTCACCATCGGACTGCCCATCGTCCGGACGAGCGTCGACCACGGCACCGCCTTCGATATCGCCGGGGAGGGTATCGCTTCCGAGCGCAGTCTCGTCGACGCCGTCGAGGTGGCGGTCGATATGGTCGGCGACGAGTGAACGACGGACGACCGAACGCCGGTCACGGTGGCGCCTCTCTATTCGTCCTCGACACCGATTCGCCCGAGATACCCCGGGAGATTCCGGGAGCGCCGCCTCTCTGACTTCCGGCGAGCCGTTTCGTTACCTTCCGTAACATATTTTAATCAACGTTCAGTACGAGCAATCAGAATGCTTGCCAAGACAGCCCACGGCCAAAGAGGCTGCCGTGACTTCGTCGCGACAGCAGCACAGACGCGAATCGGCGGACTCGACGGCGGTGGACGACCATGAAGATAAAGCAGACGATAGAGCGGATTCCGGGCGGGATGATGGTTATTCCCCTGATACTGGGTGCACTCACGAACACGTTCTTCCCGCAGGCGCTGGAGATAGGCGGGTTCACCACGGCGCTCCTGAAGGACGGGGCGCTCCCCCTCATCGCCGCGTTCTTGGTGTGCATGGGCGCCGGCATCACGGTCGACGAGGCGCCGCAGGCGCTGAAGCAAGGGGCGGCTATCACGGCCTCGAAGTTCGTCGTCGGGATGGGAATCGGGCTCCTGGTCGCCACCTTCCTCGGCAACAGTCTGCTCGGACTCTCCTCGTTGGCCATCATCGCGGCGATGACTAACACGAACGGCGGCCTGTACGCCGCGCTCGTGGGGGAGATGGGCGACGAGACGGACGTCGGCGCGATATCCATCATCTCGGTCAACGACGGCCCGTTCCTCACGATGGTCGCACTGGGGACGGCCGGTATCGCCTCGATTCCGCTCCTCGACCTCTTGGCGGTCGTCGTCCCCATCCTCATCGGCATGATACTGGGCAACCTCGACGAGGAGATGCAGGAGTACCTCACCAGCGCGGGACCGGTCCTCATCCCCTTCTTCGCCTTCCCGCTGGGAGCGGGCATCGACTTCGCCATGCTCGTTACCGCGGGCGCCGCCGGCATCGTGCTGGGCGTCGTCACGGTGCTCGTCGGCGGCGCGTTCAACATCCTCGCCGACCGCGCCTCGGGCGGCACGGGCGTCGCCGGCGCCTCCGCGTCGAGTACGGCCGGGAACGCGGTGGCGACGCCGGAGGCCGTCGCCGTCGCCGACCCCGCGCTGCGACAGGCGGCCGCCGTTGCGACGCCGCAGGTCGCCGCCTCGACTATCGTGACGGCGTTGCTCGCCCCCGTGTTGGCCAGTTTCGTCCACGACCGAGTGTACGACGACGGGTCGGGACCGGCCGACGACGCCGGTCCCGCTCAGTCGAGTCAAACCTCCGCGGCCGGCAACGAGTAACGACCTGAAGCGGGACGAGCCAGGGCGCCGCAGCGAACGCTCCCTCCACCGCAGTGCAGTCGACGCTCCGCGTCGTCGACATCGCGCCCCCATTTTCGGCTCCGTCCACATGCGTTCCATTCAATGATTCGTTCGGAGCAGATAGACTCCGATTCGGTGAGTAATACTTTCCGAATCAGATATATGATTTTACAGGTCGGAGAAAGGTCTAAAACGGGCAATAAAGAATTCTTCTTGGGTGTCTGTAGAATTGGATGCGCTAAAGTATTACTACATGTCCAATACTGGAGAATCTGTCCGCACATGGGATCACGAAGAGGTATTTGGAGGTGTATTTAGGTCAGGGAGGGACGCGTAATGGCGGAAGTTCTCTTCCTCCGGTCTGACGAAGGACGCGACCGTACGCCAGTAGCCACGGTGAGCGGCGTCTGGACCCGCTCGAGAAACGAACGGCAGACGGATGGTGATACATAGTGCGAGCGCATACCCGCGTCTTCAGGCGCGGGCCAAGCGGATAATTCTCCGGTCGAACGTGACTCGTACGCGGTAGCAGGCGGCTTCGAACGAGAGCGCGTCTGGCTTTTGCCCGCTCTCGTTCTCCTTCTGCCGTCTCAACTGCGGTCCGTATATCTGTACCTGTGGAACTTTCCGAGCCTACGACCTCGTCCCTTCGGTTTCGCAGTTTAATGACTGAAGAAGTGGTAGGCGGCAAGAGGGACGAGGTCCCTACCGAATGCTGTCTAAACTGCGCAACTCGGGCGGTCAGCACACTCGCTTCATACACGGGGGATTATCTGTCATGGACGCGCAACCCTTGCGTATGGAAGTCGATCTCGACAGTTTCAGTGCCCGCGACTGGGAAGGTCCCACGGACGCCGATCCGATGCGATTCGCCATGGTCGGACTCGGGTGGTGGACCCGCGAACAAGCGATTCCCGCCGTCGAAGAAGCGGATTACTGCGCGACGACAGTCTTGGTCAGTTCCAGCACCGAGAAGGCCGACGAACTCGCGGCCGACCTCGCGGGGGTCGAGGAGACGCTCACGTACGAGGAGTACGCCGACGGCGCGGCGACCGACGCCTACGACGCGGTGTACGTCTGCACGCCGAACGGACTCCACCGCGACCACGTCGAAGCCGCGGCGGCGCACGACAAGGCGGTCCTCTGCGAGAAACCCCTGGAAGCGACCGTCGAGGACGCTCGGGCGTCCGTCGACGCCTGTCGGGAGGCGGACGTTCCGCTGATGGTCGCCTACCGAGTCCAGACCGAACCGACGGTCCGCCGCGCCCGAGAACTGATCCGGGACGGCGCCATCGGAGACGTGGTTTCGGTGCTCGGACACATGTCGGACACGATTCTCGACTCCACCGACGAGACGAGTTGGCGGTTCGACCCCGACCTCTCCGGCGGGACGACGATAAACGACATCGGAATCTACCCGCTGAACACGATTCGGTTCGTTCTGGAGGAGGACCCGCAGGCGGTGTACGCTCGGACGGAATCCGAACAGCCGGCCTACGAGGGAACCGACGAGCACGCGGCGTTCCAGTTGGAGTTCCCCGACGGCAAACTCGCCTCGTGTACGGTCACGCACAGCGCGGCGGTGAAATCGAGTCTCCGGTTCGTCGGCACCGAAGGCGAACTGAGCATCGAGGGGCTGTTCTTCCCGAACACTCGGAAGGTGCTCAGAGTGTCCGGACCGGACATCGAGGGCGAGTATCGACCGGAGCCGGTCGACCAGATGCGCGAGGAGTTCGACTACTTCGCCAACCGCCTCCAGCGCGGCCTCGACCTCGAACCCGACGGCGAACACGGGATGGTCGACATGCACGCCGTCCGCGCGCTCTACGACTCCGCCGAACGGGGGCGACGCGTCGAACTCGACTCCTGAACCGAGGGGAGACAGCGGGAAGACATCACACGGGTTTATCGACTCGCGGTTGATTGATACCGATATGAGCGACACGACAGACGTCGACCTGGATTACGTTCGACTCGGTGAGACGGGTATCCACACCAGCGAACTCCAGTTCGGCACGTGGCGGTTCGGCAAGGAGACCGAGCAGGGGAACGTCGAAATCGGCGAGGAGCGCGCCCACGAACTCTTAGACGCCTACGAGGCGGCCGGCGGTCGCTACATCGACACCGCCGACGTGTACGGCGGCGGCGCGAGCGAGCGCTGGATCGGCGAGTGGCTGAACGACGGCGACCGCGACCGAGAGCGATACACCATCGCCTCGAAGATTTACTGGCAGATTCGAGAGGGAGACCCGAACAGTCGCGGCACGAATCGTAAGAACGTCCGCCACCGCATCGATGCGCTGCTCGACCGCCTCGACACCGACTACGTCGACGTGCTCTACATCCACCGCTGGGACGACCTGACCCCCGCGCGCGAGATGATGAAGACGCTGAACGGACTCGTCGACGACGGGAAGGTCCACTACCTCGGCGCGTCGACCCACCGGCCGAACGCGTGGAAGGTGGCAAAAGCTAACGAGATCGCCCGCGAGAACGGGTGGGAGCCGTTCACCGTCTCCCAGCCGCGGTACAACCTCGTCGACCGCGAGATAGAGGGCGACTACTTGGATATGACTCGGTCGTACGGGATGGCGGTCTGTCCGTGGAGCCCGCTGGGACAGGGCTTTCTCACCGGCAAGTACTCGCGGGAGGACGGACTCACCGGCGAGTCCCGCGCCGCGGAGTCGGGCGGATTCGAGGACGCCTACCTCACGGAGGAAAACTTCGACGTGCACGACGAACTCGAAGCCGTCGCCGACGAGGTGGAAGCGACGCCCGCACAGACCGCTCTCGCGTGGCTGATGCACCGCGACGGCGTCACGGCGCCCATCGTCGGGGCGCGAACCGTCGAACAACTCGAAGAGAACCTCGCGGCGGCGGCGGTGACGCTCTCCGAGGAGCAAGTCGACCGACTGACCGAGGCGAAGGGCGGGCCGTACGCCGGTCTGTAGGCGGCCGTCGTCCGTCTCCACGACGAGCGTGTTCTCCATGCCGAACTCGGCGCTCCGAGGGACGCTCGGGAGCCGATTGGCGCGCATTCAGTTCCCATCCTCACGGTCGTCACGACTTTGTCCGGCGCGCGGGTAGACGGGAGCGTGTTCGACGACGACACGCGACTCGGACTCGGGACGTACAGCCTGAAGGGCGACGACGGGGCCGACACCATTGAGGCCGCCATCGACGCCGGCTATCGGCACCTCGACACCGCCCGCCTCTACGAGAACGAGGAGACGGTCGGCGAGGCCATCGACGCCGCGGACGTCGACCGCGAGGACCTGTTCGTCGCGACCAAGGTGGCGCACTTCGAGGAACCGGAGAAGACCGAGGAGTACGTGCGGACCGCGGTCGAGGAGAGCTTCGAGCGACTCGGACTCGACCGCATCGACCTGCTGTACCACCACTGGCCGAAGGGCCAGGACGACGTCGAGACGGTGCTGCCCGTCCTCGAAGAGTTCGCCGACTCGGGCCGCGTCTCGAACCTCGGCGTGAGCAACTACACCATCGACGACGTGTCCTTAGCCCGCGACCTCGTGGACGTCCCCATCGAGGCCAACCAGGTGGAGATGCATCCGCTGCTGCCCCAAGAGGAGATGCGCGAGTACCTCTACGGGAGCGACACCGACCTCGTCGCGTATTCGCCGCTGGCGCAGGGGGAAGTGTTCGAGGAGGACGCCATCGTGGAGATAGCCGAGAAACACGGCGTCTCGGCGCCGGCCGTGAGCCTCGCGTGGGTGCTCGAGAAAGGCGCGACCGCCATCCCGCGGACGAGTTCCGTCGACCACCTCCGGGACAACCTCTCCGCTCGGACCCTCGAACTGGACGACGAGGACGAGAAACGCATCGACGCTATCACCCGCCGGCACCGGTGCGAAGACCCCTCCTGGATGTCCTGGTAGGCTCCCGTAGCCGCCGGCCAAATCTCCCGTCGCACTACCGCGCTTTTGATCTCGTACGACGGTTCCGCCCAAATTCTTATCAGCTCAACGACCCTCGAATTAATCCGCATGAGCGACTCCAGTCAGCAACTCGAGGACGTATCGGTCGCTATCTTCGTCGCGTCTGCGGGTTCCGAGGAAGTGGAGTTCACGGAGCCCAGAGAGGCCATCACCGACGCCGGCGCAGACGTCACGGTCGTCGGACCCGAAACCGGCGACGCGGAACTCGTCAACAACGACCTCGAAGAGGGCCAAACCGTCGAAATCGAGGAGGCGTTCGAAGACGTCTCGGCCGACGACTTCGACGCGCTGGTCATCCCGGGCGGCACCGTCGGCGCGGACCGAATCCGTCTGGAAGACGAGGCGACGACGTTCATCGAGGAGCACGTCGCGGACGACAAACCGGTCGGCGTCATCTGTCACGGTCCGTGGACGCTGGTCGAGGCGGGCGTCGTCGACGGCCTGACGCTCACCTCCTTCCCCAGCCTCCGGACCGACATCCGCAACGCCGGCGGCGAGTGGGTCGACGAGGAAGTCGTCACCGACCAGCGCGTCGTGACGAGTCGCAAGCCCGACGACCTCTCGGCGTTCTGCGAAACTATCGTCGAGGAGTTCGCCGACGCCGCGTAACGGCGCTACCGCCGAACCGACTCCCGTCTTTGCGACGTGTCTTCCCTTTCTCGCGAATCGACCGCTCGTTCCGGGTCTGATCGACCGTAGCCGACCGAGGGTTTCCGACGGAGAGTATCGCTTCCAAATAACATACGAATACAGACAGTTCCGCGTCCGATACAGCTCTCCTTGAGACTCCAGCGTGTCAAACTTACGTCTACTGCGATTATTCTCGCGGGTTGTGAAAAAGCGATAAGTGTAATGTCATAGACTATTTCCCCATGATGTCAGAAGAGAACGAGGATACACGGAGGGGAATTCTCCGGAGTGTCGTCACGAGCGGGATGGTACTGATGGGCGTCGCGGGAGCGAGTTTTCCGGCGAGCGCCGGGACGAAGACGGACCAACAGACGACGCCGGAGGGCGACGGCGAACCCGAGTTCCGCTGTTCCTACGTCGATTTGAGCGCCGTTTCGAGCGGGTCAGACGCGCTGGTCGCTTTCACCGACGGAACGTTCGTCAACGCCACCGACGGTTTTCCGACTACGCTCGGATCCGAGGGCCGCGTCGTCGACTTCGTCGAAATCGACGGGACGAGATACGAGAACCCGAATACGGACTGTGATGTCGGGTCGAAGGCGGTCACGTTCACGCGCCGGTCGGTGACCGTGCGGCGCAGGGAGTTCGTGCGCGACTGGGGGAACGAACCCCCGGAGGGCCTGTTCGACGTCGTCTTGTACTTCGCCGACGGGACCCGGGAGCGACGCGAGCAACCGAGCGACGCCACCGACACGTTCCGCGGCACCGGAACGAACGGGGGCAAGACGCTCGTCGCGTTCCGGTTGAACCACGCGGCGTTCCGCACCACCCACTTCTGGCCGAATCCCCGCATCGAGGACCCGACGGACGTCGACCTCGACGGCCTGATCAACGCGGAGGAGGAACTCCGGCGGACGGATCCGACCGACACCGACACGGACGACGACGGCTGGTCGGACCTCTCGGAACTGAACCGGGGGTACGACCCGCTCGACCCCGATTCGACGCCGTAACTCGGCAGGCGTCCGGACGTGCACGTGAGAGGTCCGGCGCGGTCGAGTCCCGTCGCGCGGCGCGAACGTTTAGGCCCGTCCCTCACGTACGTTCCGCCGTGACGAGCGAACTCGACGCCGCCGACCGCGCGGTCCTCGTAGCGCTCAGGAACGACGGCCCGGTCGCCCCGTCCGAGGTGCGAGCCGCGGTGCGCGACGGCGTCTCGACCGAGGCGGTCGAAGAACGACTCTCGCGTCTCGCGGAGGGCGGCCTCGTCGAGACGGACGGCGACGGCTACGAACTCACGCCGAGCGGTCGACGGCTGCTCCGGGCGGAGAGCGACGACGGGGCCTCGCGTCCGGACGTCCCTGCGACGGTCGAACAGGCCATCGAAGGGGCCGACCACCGTCCCGACGTCGAGGACGCCCTCGCGCGCGCCGCCGTCTTCCTCCGTAACTGGGGGTCGGCGACGGCCGACGAGATAGTCGACGCCGTGTACAGCGAGGTCGACGCGGAGTACGACGACGGCGGGCGGTGGTGGGACGAACTCGTGCGCGACCCGTTCGGTTCCCTCCCCGGCGTCGTCCCGCCGTCGAGCGAGGGCGGGGAGTGGCGGTACGACGAGAGTCGGGTGCCGTCGACCGCCTCCGACGCCGACGAGGCGTCGAACGAGAACTGCGACGGGAGTGACGGGCGGCAGGTCCTCGGCGGCGACGACGACCGGTTCGGGAGCGCGAAGCACGCCCTCGAACGCGAGGCGACGGACGGCGCCGAGGAGACGGCGTTCGCGGCGGCGTTCGAGGCGTTGGTCGACGCCGACGGCGCGACCGCGGCCGAACTCGCGGAGCGCGCGGCGGCGGAGACGGAGGCGGGTTCGAGCGTCGACCCCGACCGATTGGTCGACGCGCTGGAGTCGGTTCCGGGCGTCCGACGCGAGGGCGAGCGGTTGCGGTACGACCGCGGCGAGCGGTACTCGAACGACGAGGAATCGACCGGCGAGTAAGCGACTCTCCGACGCGCCCGCGGAAGCGAACGACACTCTCGACGTATGCACTCAGAGCGCGCCGTCCGTCGGCGCCGCGTTCAGGAGCGTCTCGGTGACGAGACTCTCAGTCGCCCGCCGGAGCCGTTCGGAGTACGCCTGGTGGGAGACGCCCGCCTCCTCGGCCAAGTCGTCGAGTCTCGTCGCCCGCGGTACCTCGTAATACCCCCGCTCGCACGCCGTCCGAAGCGAGTTGTACTGGACGTTCGTCAGTCCGTAGCGGCCCGACGTACCGCCGTCCACTCGCTTTATGCTCCGGAGTTCCACCGGCACGTCGCACTCCTCGCACAGCGAGAGGGTCCGTCCGAGCGCGTTACGCGACCGAACCAGCAGTCGGACCGTCCACCGCCACGCGTTCGCGTCGAGTCCGAGCACCGTCGCCCCACGGGCGGTGAGCAGTCTGATCGCGGGTCCGACGCGTCCGCTCCAGGAGACTCGGTACAACCGCTCGCTGCCGCGGTCCACGAGGAGCGTCACGCCGTCAGTCGTCGGGTCGGCCCGGAGCGCCGCATCTACCTCGGCGGGGTGAGCGGTTCGAACCCGGAGGAGCGGCATCACCGAGCCGCCGCATTCGATGGTCGGCTCACACCGAAACACGGCCTCGGAAACGCGCGCGAACGTCTCCGAGAGCGCGAACGACTCCGCGGGAACCGTCGCCGCGGCGACGACGGAACGCGATTCGGACGAGTCCGGTGTCGTCCCGGGGTCGGAGGGGGTACTGGGCATTGCAAGTCGTGCTAGTCCGGTGGCCGACCGCGCATAGCCGGTCTGCTTTCTATACGAGGGCGTTTATGCGGGCCGGCCTCGACTCGGAGCGCCGTCGTAACTCGCCGACTGACGGCCTCTCGTCGCAGATTCGTGCTTCGAAGGGCCGCCACGCTTATCGACGCGGCCCCACTCCCGACGAAGTACGCATGGCACTCTCACGGTCGACGCGTCCGGACGGCGGGGGCGAATCGGACGGCACATCGGCGCTGACGACCGGTGTCGTCGCGGGGTTCGTAGCGACTGTAGTGATGACGGCCTTCCGCGAACCGACCGCTCGGTCGCTCCCTCCGACGTCGGACTTCCTGAGTCGGTGGTTCGGCGGCGACCCCGGGGACTACCCCGTTTCGTCGATACTGCTGCACCTCGCCTACGGCGTCGGCGGCGGGATAGCCTTCGGACTCGGCTGGACCCGCCGCGAAGCGCGGACCGACGAACCGGAGACTCGCGGGTTGATCCTCGGGTCGCTGTACGGCATCGCGCTCTCCCTGTTCGGCGAACACGTCGTCCTGAAGTACCTCGTGGCGATGGAACTGGAGACGGACGAGTCGGCCGTGTTCCACGCGGGACACCTGATGTACGGTCTCACCGTCGGCGTCTGGTTCGGGTCGCGCGAACGCGGCGACGGGAGCGACTGAGGCCCTATTAAGCTGGTTGCGTATCCGGCCTGAACGCCTTTAACTGCCGCTCCCGGACGGACGAGTATGAACAGTCGTGCCCCGGTTCGCCTCCGGCGGGAGAACTCGCGGAGAACGACGGGTCGGTGCTGACCGATGCGCCCCGACGCGTCGTCGGACGGCGTCTGCCCGAACTGCCGAGCGTCGCTGTCCGCCTCCAACGCGGTGGTGCGGTTCGAGTCCGAGGACGGGGACCTCACCTTAGTCGAGTGCCCCGCCTGCGGAGCGGTCGTCGACCCGGCGCCGCCCGACTCCGCGGACGACGGCATCCGGGTCTCCCGCGGACGCTCCGTGCGCGCGCCCTGTGCGACCTGCGGCGCGCCGGTCACGCTCGTCGTCCCCGAGCACTCGGTGGTGACCGACCGGCACCCCGACGGCGTCGTCAGCGCGCGCTGTGACCGCTGCGCCGGCATGACTACCGTCGGATTCAGACGGAGAGACCCCGGAGACGGCTGACCAGAGGGAGAAGAGAGGCGGACGGGGTGAGAGACGAGAACGAAGGGCGGCGAAGGGGGGCGCCGACTACCGACGCTACAGTTTGTCGGACTCGGGCACCGCCTCGTTGTCTCCCGACTCGTCCCCGCTGGCGGAGATGACCCTCGCAGAGACGATGGTCAGCAGTCCGAGGAACACGAACGGGATGAGCGTGAGGGCGTGCGTGAGGTTCATCGCGAACGGGTCGTAGGGGTACGGGTTGAACACGAGATTCACGCCGACGAAGAAGAGGAGGATGCCCATCGGCACGAGGTTGACCGTGATGTCGAGGAGCGTCTCGTAGTCGAACCCGGCGACGGACCTGAGCGACGGACTCATGTCAGAGAGAACCGCTCCGACGTAGATAGTACTGTTGCCCGAAGCGGCGTTCGGAGCGCCGACTGGGTCGGAGCGCCGGGTGCTCTACTCGTTACCCTTTGCTCGCGCGCGACGCCGGGTCGTCCGTCTCGACTTCGATGGGCGAGCGGATGAGGTTGCCCCACTCGGTCCACGACCCGTCGTAGTTGCGCACGTCCTCCCAGCCCAGCAGTTCGTGCAGGGAGAACCACGTGATGGACGAACGCTCGCCGATGCGGCAGTACGTCACGACCTGACTGTCGCCCTCGATGCCGTGTTCGGCGTACATCTCGCGGAGTTCCTCGGGGTCCTTGAACCGGCCGTCGTCAGCGAGGTTCTCGCTCCACGTGATGTTCTCCGCGCCGGGGATGTGGCCCGCGCGTTGGGCCGTCTCGGGGCTCCCCTCGGGCGCTATCTTCTCGCCGCGGTACTCCTCGCCGCTCCGCACGTCGACGAGGGGGACGTCGAGTTCGAGGGCGTCGTCGACGCCCTCGCGGTAGATGCGGAGGCCGTCGAACGGGCCGCTGGCGTCGTAGTTCTGCTCGGGGTAGTCGGGTTCCTCCTCGCTGGTCGGGAAGTCGTTGTCCATCCAGTAGGGTCGACCCCCGTCGAGCAGTTTCACGTCGTCGTGGCCGTAGTACTTGAACTGCCAGTAGGTGTAGGCGGCCCACTGGTTCGACTCGTCGCCGTACAGGACGACGGTGGTGTCCTCCGTGATTCCGGCCTCGCCCATTATCTCCGCGAACTCCTCCTTGTGGAGGATGTCGCGCTGGACGGAGTCCTGGAGGTGCGACCCCCAGCGGAAGCCGACGGCGTTGGGGATGTGCGACTCCGCGTAGGACTCGTCGTAGTCGATGTCGGCCTCCACGAGGCGGTAGTCGGGGTCGTCGCTCCCGAACTCCTCGAGGTGGTCTTCGACCCACTCCGGCGAGACGATGGCGTCGCTATCGTGCGCGGTGGAACTCATGCGCTAGCGAGGTCGGTCCGCCACGCACGTCAATCATTGGGCCGCCGTCCGGGAGTCCTTAGAGCGAGCGAGCGTTCGCGTCGCACGGCCGGCGCCAGCGCCGACGACGACGGCGAAGAACGGAGAAACGAGCGAGCGCGATTCGACCGCCTACAGGCGGCCGAGGAGCACGTCGGTGTCCTCGACACCTTCGATGACGTACTCCATGAACTCGTTGGCCTTCACGCCGTCCACGAGGCGGTGGTCGTAGGTGAGGTAGAAGTCCACCTGCGGGCGCACTTCCACCTCGTCGTCGGCCGTGGCGACCGGTTCCTTTCGGATTCGGCCGATACCCATGATGGCCGCTTCGGGGTGGTTGATGACGGGCGTGCCGAACGTCCGGTGTTCGCCGCGCGTGGCGAGGTTGGTGACGGTGAACGTGCCGCCCCGCATCTCCTCGCCGCCGATGGACCGGTCGCGGGCCTTCTCGGCCAACTCGTTCATCTCGCGGGCCACCTCGACGATGGACTTCCGGTCGATGTCCTCGATGACGGGGACCATCAGACCGTCCTCGGTGTCGACGGCGAAGCCGACGTTGTAGTAGTGCTTCTCGACGATTTCGCCCGTCGTATCGTCGACGCTGGCGTTCACTATCGGGAACTCCTTCAGCGCGGGGGCGACGGCCTTCAGGAGGATGGGCGTGTACGTCACGTGCACGTCGTGCGCCTCGTCCAGTCGCTCCTTCAGTTCGATCAGTTCCGTCGCGTCGGCCTGGAACCCGGAGGTCAACTGCGGGACGATGGACGCCGACCGGGTCATGTTCTCGGCTATCTGTCCGCGTAGGCCCGACAGGTCGCGCCGCTCGGAGCGCTCCTCGTCCTCGTCGACCGGGACGGGTTCAATCTCGGTGGTCGGGTGGGAGATGGCGTCCGCCGCGCCGCCCGACGCCTCCGACTCGCCGCCGGACGCCTCGGGCGCCTCCGCGGCCTCCCCGTCGGCGCTCTCGCCGTCCGAGGAGAGGCGCGCCTCGATGTCCTCGCGGAGGACGCGGCCGTTCGGTCCCGACCCGTCGATGTCGGAGACGTCGACGCCCTCCTCGCGGGCGTACGCCCGCGTCCGCGGCGCGGCGAACACGCGACCCTCCTCGGTCGACGGCGACTGCGACTCCTCGCCCTCCGACTCGGCGTCGGCCTCCTGGTCGCTCTGGGCCTCGGCCTCGGACCGCTGGACGGCCTGTTCGCGGCCCTCGTCGTCCGCGTCTCTCGGTTCCTCGTCGCTTTCGTCGGCCTCTTCGGCGCTCTCCTCGTCGGATTCTGACTCCGCTTCGGCCTCGGCGTCCTCCGATTCGGACTCCTCAGCATCGTCCTCCGTCTCGGTTTCTTCGTCCTGTTCTTCGCCTTCCTCGTCGGATTCTCCCTCCTCCTCTTCCGCGTCGTCTTCGGCCTCTTCGTCCGCATCCGCTTCTTCGGGTTCCTCGTCAGCCTCCTCTTGGGCTTCCTCGGCCGCCTCCTCCTCGGCCGCACCGCTCGGCGGCGAGTCCGTCTCCATGACGACGAGGACGGACCCGACCTGCACGGTGTCGCCCGGTTCGGCTTTCAGTTCCTCGATGGTCCCGGGGCACGGCGAGGGAACGTCGGTGACGGCTTTGTCCGTCTCCACCTCGCAGAGCACGTCGTCCTCCGCGACGTCGTCGCCCGATTCGACGTGCCACTCGACGATTTCGGCCTCCGTCAACCCCTCGCCGGGGTCGGGGAGTTCGAACTCGTAGCGGGTCATCGCGCACCCCGCAGGGCGTCCGCGTCGTCCTCGTTCGGGTTCCGGACGGGCGATTCGTCTCGGTTCGCGGTCGGTCTCGTGTGGGTCTCAGAACTCATAGCTCATCACCGCCTCGATGGCGCTTTCGGCGCGCGCGGCGTCGGTCAGGTAGTCGTCCTCGATGTCGTTCGCGGGGAAGTGCACGTCGTACCCGGAGGCGCGCTTGACCGGCGCTTTCAGGCGGTCCAGCGCGTACTCGTTGAGCAGGGCCGACAGCTCCGAACCGAGACCGAGCGTCCGCCTGCTCTCCTGGACGACGACGCACCGACCCGTCTTCTTCACCGACTCCAGAATCGTCTCGACGTCCAGCGGGGAGAGCGTGACGAGGTCGACGACCTCGACGTCGGCGTCGACGCTCTCGGCGGCCTGTTTCGCCTCGGGGAGCATCGCTCCCCACGTCAGGACGGTCACATCCTCGCCCTCGCTGACGACGCGGGCCTCGTCGAGGGGGAGCGTGTACTCCTCCGTCGGCACCTCACCCTCCATACCGCGGTATATCTGCTTGGGTTCCATGAACACGACCGGGTCGTCACAGCGGATGCTCGACGCCAGGAGACCCTTCGTCTGGTACGGCGTCGACGGGCAGACGACGCGGACGCCCGGGGCGTGAATCTCGAACGTCTCGGTGGACTCCTGGTGGTACTCCAGCGCCTTGATGCCGCCGCCGTACGGCATCCGAATCGTCATCGGCATCGCCACCTCGCCGCCGGTCCGCTTGTACATCTTCGCGACGGCGTACATGAACTGGCCGAACGCGGGGTAGAAGAAGCCCATGAACTCGATTTCGGGAATCGGCCGGTCGTCGCGCATCGCCATCCCCGCGGCGGTGCCGATTATTCCGTTCTCCGAGAGGGGCGTGTCTATCACCCGCGACTCGCCGAATTCGTCGAGCAGTCCGTCCGTCGCGCGGAAGACGCCGCCCAGCGGTCCGATGTCGTACCCGAGGGCGCGCGTGTCGTCGTCGCGGTCCATCTCCTGGTGGAGCGTCCGGTTCACGGCCGTCACGATGTCCATCGTCTCGGCGTCGGCCTCCTCGGGGTCGAGGGGGGAGGCGTCCACGTCGAGCGACGGCCCCTCGTCGGCCCACTGGTCGGTGTCGAACTCCTCGCCGGTGAAGTCGGTGAACGGGTTCTCGCCGTCGCGTTCCCGCTGAAACTCGGTTCGCTGGTGGGCTTCGCGCCACGACGTGCCGTGGAGGTGGTGGTCGAACATCCGCATGGGGTCCGAGTCCGGCACGTCGCGGGCCGTCGCCACGGCGTCGTCCACCTCGTCGTCGACCTCCTCCCGAATCTCCTCGCGTTCGTCGTCGTCGAGGAGGCTCTCGCCGTCGAGGTACGAGAAGAACCGCTCGATGGGGTCGCGGTCGGCCCACTCCTCTTTCAGTTCCTCCTCCTCGCGGTAGAGGCTCGCGTTGTCGGAGGTGTTGTGGTTGCCCATCCGGTAGGTGACGCACTCGATGAGCGTCGCGCCGCCGCCCTCGCGGGCGCGTTCGACGGCCTCCTCGGCCGCCTCGTAGACGGCGAGTACGTCGTTGCCGTCGACGCGTTCGTGTGGGACGCCGTAGGCCTCCGCCTTCTTCGCGAACGTCTCCGCGCCGGTCTGCCGCTTCGACGGTTCGGAGATGGCCCACTGGTTGTTCTGGACGACGACGACGACGGGCGCGTCGAACACGCCCGCGAAGTTCATCCCGTCGTGGAACGACCCCTCGCTGGTCGACCCGTCGCCGATGAACGCCATCGAGACGTTGTCTCTGTCCCGGAACTTGTCGGTCATCGCCGACCCGGCGGCGTTCGTCACGTTGACGCCGACGGGCGTGTAGTCGGGCGAGAAGTTCACCGGCGACTCCCAGTCGCCGAGTCCCTCCGCGACCGTTTCGGGGGCTTGTCCCGTCACGCCGAGGATGATTTCGGCCATCGGTACGTCCCAGTGCAGAAGCGCGGCGTTCTGCCGGTAGGTGTAGAACACCCAGTCGTCCTCGCCGAGGGCCGCGGCGGCGCCGAGGGCCGTCGCCTCCTCGCCGAGCGACCGCGCGACGAGGCTGGCCTCCCCGCTCCGTTGCATGTTGAGCATCTTCTCTTCGAGTGTCCGCGTGGCCACCATCGTTCGGTAGAGGCCGAGGAGTTCGTCGTCCCCGAGGTCCGGTACCGCCGCGTCGTCGAGGAGTTCGCCGTCGTCGTCGAGCAGTTGGCGGAAGTCGCCCGGTTGGCCCGGTTCGGACCACGTCTCGGTCTCTTCTCCGGACCCGTCGTTCTCCTCAGACATGGCTACGCGTGCGCGGCCGTCGTCCGGCGGGTGGTTCGCTGGCGGTTCGCCGCGTTCGCGCCGTCTTCGTGGTTGCGTGCATGGTGGTGTCGGTCAGTCGTTCTGCGTGTGAATCGCGCGACCCGACGCGTTCGCGGCCGCCTCCTTCGCCGCCTCCGAGAGCGTCGGGTGGGTGTGGATGGTCGCGGAGACGTCGTCGAGCGTCGCCCCGAGTTCGAGGGCGAGGCCGAACTCGGCGATCAGTTCCGAGGCCTCCGGGGCGACTATCTGCGCGCCGAGGAGGTAGCCCTCGTCGTCGTCGGCGACGACGCGGACGAACCCCTCCTCCTCGTCCAAGGTGAGGGCGCGGCCGTTCGCGCGGAGGGGCATCTCGCCGACGACGGTGTCGTAGCCCGCCTCCTCGGCGTCGGACTCGGTCATGCCCACCGTCGCTATCTCGGGGTCGGTGAACACGACGGTCGGAACCGCCTGATAGTCGAGGGCGGCGGGTTCGCCGGCGATTACCTCCGCGACGACTTCGCCCTCGCGCATCCCCTTGTGAGCGACCATCGGTTCGCCGGCCGCGTCGCCGACGGCGAACACGTTGTCGAGGGTCGTCCGACCCTGTCCGTCCGTCTCCACGAACCCGTCCTCGTTCGTCTCGACGCCGATTTCTTCGAGGTTCGCCGTGTCAGTAACGGGTTCGCGCCCGACGACGACGAGGACGCGGTCGGCGTCGTACTCGCTCTCCTCGCCGTCCTCGGTGACCGTCGTCACCCGGACGCCGTCGTCCGCCTCGGTCCACTCGTCGGCCTGTTCGCCGAAGCGGAAGTCGACGCCGAGGTCCGCCGCCCGTTCGCGGACGAGTTCGCTCGCCGCCTCGCCGTAGCCGGGAAGCACCTCGTCCAGCATCTCGACGACGGTGACGTCGGTGCCGACTTTCGCGTAGACGCCCGCCAGTTCCATCCCGATGTAGCCGCCGCCGACGACGAGGAGCGAATCGGGCGCCTCGTCGAGGGCGAGCGCTCCTCGGGAATCGAGAATCGGGTCGTCCTCGAACGCGAACCCGGGCAGTTCGACGGGGCGACTCCCCGTCGCCACGACGGCGTCCTCGAACGACAGTTCCGCTTCGCCGTCGTCCGTGCGGACGGTCGCCGTCGTCTCGTCGACGAACTCGGCGACGCCCTCGACGACGGTGGCGCCCGCCGCCTCGCAGAGTTGCTCGACGCCGCCGGTGAGTCTGTCGACGACGTCGTCCTTCCACTCGACGGTCTCTTCGAGGTGCACCTCCGGGTCGGCGCGGACGCCGCGGTTCTCGGCCCCGGCGGCGTCGTGTGCGGTGTCCGCGGCGGAGATGAGCGCCTTCGAGGGGATACAGCCGTAGTTGAGACAGGTCCCGCCGACGGCCTCCTTCTCGACGAGGGTCACGTCGAGTCCGAGTTGGCCGGCGCGGATGGCGGCGACGTACCCGCCCGGACCGGCGCCGACGACGAGCAGTTCCGTTTCGTTCGGTATCTGTTGGTCGGACATAGTGTGAATCGACTTCGGTCGGTCGTCGAACGCTACTTCTGCGGGGCGAGGGCGGCGCTCTCGGTCCTCGGGGTGTGGGCGCGCCGGCCGACGCCGCCGCGGGTCGGCCGGGACCCGTTCTGAGACGCTCGCCTGTGGTGGGTTACTCACTCACAGTGATGATAAAGAAATGGGCCGGAGAGGAGAATGACCAGTCTAAGTATGTTTTCTCGGCGTCGACGCCGCCGGCCGAACTCGGGCGACGACTGGACGGCCTCACCGACTACATCGGGGATTCGACCGCTATCCCCGCCGTTCGCGGGGTCGTTCGACACACCCCGACCCGTCGAGTCGTCGGTTCTCGTCGCTCGGAGGCCGCTCGCGGACCGCTATCTGACATCTCTCGGTGATGTCGGCCGCCAGAGTGAACCGTTGCCTCTCCGAAGCGTCGCGTATGACAGAAGGCACGAGTACGGCGGAAGACGCGGCTCGGATCGACCCCGGGAAGGTCGTCTACGACCACGAGGGGAACGAACTCGGCGTGGTGGCCGATATGACGAGCCAGGGGTTCGAGGTCTCGATCGTCGAAGACATCGAGTCGGTCGACGAAGACGGCTACGCCGAGGGGATGGACCACCGGGACGTCGAGGGGGAGCAGTCCGCGAAGACGAACGAGGCCGACATCCACGGCTCCGAACAGGAGGAGAATCCCGGTCAGGAGTTCGGCGAGGGGTACATCATGTGGCGCTGTGAGAACTGCGGTGAAGTGGGCGAACTCGAAGACGGTCTGCCGTCGGAGTGTCCGGACTGTGGCTCCGAGGAAGTTCACAAGCAGCGTGAGGACTAAACAGATGACGGAACACACCCTCCGCGAGTACGAGTCCGGCGACGAGGACCGCGTCCGCGAACTCGTCGAGAGTTCGATGACCACCTCCTACGCGCTGAGTCCTCGAGAGATAGACGCGATACTGGAGTCGGCGTACCTCGACGAGACGCTGTTGCACCCGCGCGAAGACGCCTACGTGGTCGTCGCCGAAACCGACGGAACGGTCGTCGGGGCCGCGAGCGCGACGTTCGGCGACGACGAGACCGCCGTGCAGTGGATCCACGTCGACCCCGAGCGACGCGGCGCGGGCGTCGGCACGGCGCTGTTCGAGCGCATCAGCGAGGAGTTCGACGAGCGCGGCGTCGAGGCGAAGCGGGCCATCACGCTCTCGGCCAACACGAACGCGGGCGCGTTCTTCGAGCGGTTCGGCTACGGGAAGGTCGACGAGCGACAGCGCGAAATCGGCGACGAGGACCTCGTGGAGTACGTCTTCGAGGAGGGCGCCGAGACCGAGGAGAGCGACGCGGACCAGGCGTCCGCCGGGAACGAGTCCGTCCCCGACTACCCCGACAGCGTCGCCGGGGAGGACGGGGAAGAACTCTATCTCGGCGAGGGCGACGACGACATAGTGCCCGCCTCCGAGGGCTACTTCGTCGCGACCTACACCGAGTCCGACCGCTCCGAGCGGTACGGCTACTACTGTCTGAACTGCGAGTCGCCGGACGTCTCCATGGACAGCATGGAGACGATACGGTGCAACGAGTGCGGCAACACGCGCAACCCCGACGAGGAGTACGACGGCTCCTACCTGTAGTCCGAACGGAATCGCTCGGACGGCCCCTTCGCGGGCCCGGGACGGACGTGACCCTCTCCCCGCCCGCCGGTCAGCTATCTTTATGCGGTGCGGGTGACGGTATCCGTCTATGTCACTTGACGACGACGCACGGGAGTACCACCGCGAAGAGCCGCCGGGCAAGATAGAGATTTCGACCACGAAGTCGACGAGCACGCAGCGAGACCTCTCGTTGGCCTACTCGCCGGGCGTGGCGGCGCCGTGCCGCGACATCGCCGACGACCCCGAGTACGCGTACGAGTACACGGCGAAAGGGAACCTCGTTGGCGTCGTCTCGGACGGGTCGGCGGTTCTCGGACTGGGCGACATCGGCGCGCAGGCGTCGAAGCCGGTGATGGAGGGCAAGGGCGTGCTGTTCAAGC